>JABTUS010000010.1:0-192500 GCA_015075305.1 Opitutaceae bacterium
TATTATCAACTGCCGCGGAAGCTTCAGGAAGCCTGCTTCACTCTCGATGGGTCGCATGCGTTATATAAAACCGGCCTTCGCCTGGCCCTTCACCGGCTTCTTCAAGTCGGCGTCTGTGCAAAAATATCCATTGGAGTTTCGGTGCAGGCCTGTCAGCTACTGAACCCATGACTCAAGCCCCCGACCGCGAGTCCAGCAGTTCCGCTTCGCAGGTGTCCTTGAGCGCCATCCGTGCCGCTGCCAGGCGCATCAAGGGTGCTGTGATTGCTTCTCCCTGCCCGGAATCGATCGCGTTGAGCGAGGTCACTGGTGCGCGCATTTTCTGCAAGCTCGACAACCTTCAGCGCACCGGGTCATTCAAGGAACGCGGCGCGCGCAATGCGCTGGCGATGCTCCCTTCCTCCGCCAGAAAACGGGGCGTTGTGGCTGCAAGCGCGGGCAATCATGCGCTCGGGCTGGCCTATCACGGTCGGCTGCTTGGCATCCGCGTGACAGTCGTGATGCCGGAATACGCTCCGCTCATCAAGCGGACCACCTGCGAACGACTCGGCGCACGTGTGATCATCGCAGGCCGGGACTTCGCCGAAGCTCGTGCCGCAGCTGATGCGATCGTCGCAAAAGACGGCGCACGTTACATACATGGCTTCGACGATCCGGCCATCATCGCAGGGCAGGGGACAGCCGGCCTGGAGATTCTCCGGCAGGTTCCCAATCTCGACGCCATCGTGTGCCCGATCGGCGGCGCGGGTCTGATCGCGGGTATTGCCGTGGCGGTGAAAGCGCTGAAGCCCAAAGTTCAGGTCATCGGCGTCGAAAGCATCGCCACCTGTAGCTTTGCCGCCGCTCTCAAGGCGGGTCAGCCCGTCGCGATTCCGAGAAAGTCAACACTCGCCGACGGCCTGGCGGTTTTGAAAGTCGGTGCACGCGCCTTCGAACTCGCACGGTCACGCGTCGACAAGGTGGTCAGTGTGCGTGAGGATGCCATTGCCCTCGCCATTCTGCGCATGGCCGAACTTGAAAAAACCGTCGTTGAAGGCGCAGCCGCGGCGCCTCTCGCGGCTTTTCTTGCGGGTAAACTTCCCGAACTGGCTGGAAAACGCGTCGCCCTCACGATCTGCGGAGGAAACATCGACCCCGCGGTCCTTAGCCGCGTCATCGAACTCGGGCTCGTCGCTGATGGTCGGATCGCACGGTTCAGCGCCGTGATCAGCGACCGCCCGGGCGGCCTGGCCGCGCTGGCGCGGGTGATCGCCGAGGCTGGCGCGAGCATCAAGGACATTGCCCATGACCGGGCATTCAGCGGGCCCGATGTCAGTGCCGTCACGTGCAGTTGCACGGTGGAGACGCGTGACCACCAGCACGTCGTCGCACTCAGGCGGGCGCTGCGCCGGGCGGGCTTTCAGCTCAAACCGGAGCGCGGCCCGCGCTGACGGACCGCCTCGAACAGCGTGATGATCGTCGCCATTGCCACGTTGAGGGAGTCCGCCTGGCCGGCCATCGGTATGCGAACGGGCAGATCCGCCTCGCGCAGCCAGAATTCGCTCAGGCCATATTGCTCGCTTCCCATCACCACTGCAAGCGGACCGCGAAGATCGCTGTCCGAGTAGAGCGCCTCGGCCGCCGGTGTGGTGGCGACCGTCCGAATGCCATGCTGCTTCAGCCAGGCATGCACCTCCGCGCTTGTTGAAATGAGGCACGGCACGGAAAAGATGACGCCCGTCGACGCCCTGACGACGTTTGGATTGAAGAGGTCGGTCACCGGGTCGCACACAATGACGGCATCGCACCCGGCGGCGTCCGCGCTGCGCAGGATCGTTCCGAGATTGCCGGGCTTTTCGATCGCCTCGACGACGAGCAGGAACGGTTCCTTGGGAAGATGCAGATCGTTGAGCGAGCGTTTCCATTGCGGTGCGACCGCGAGCAGGCCGTCGGGACGTTCGCGATAGGCGACCTTTGCAAAGGCCTCCCTGCTCAGCTCAAACAAACGCGCCCCAGCCGCGCGCGCGCTTTCAAGAAGGCTGCGTTCATTTTCCCCCATGAACCAATCGGGGGAGAAGTATACTTCCGACAGCGCGACCTTTTTGTCCAGCGCACGGCGGATTTCGCGGAATCCCTCGACCAGAAAGACCCCGGCCTCGTCGCGAGGCCGCCTGTCACGCAGCTTGACGAGCTGTTTGATCCGCGGGTTCTGGAGGCTGGTGATCTTTTCGGGCGGAAGTTCCACAGAAAGACTTACGCTGACCAGGCATCGATCCGATGCAATGGCGCAAACGGCATCGGAAGGGGAACCACGGACCGAATCCGGATGGGGAGCGAGGAAAGCGGGGTCGCGGTGTGGCTCGGGCTTCCAGCCCGCAGTCAGCTCCTGACTTCAGGCCAAGTGCAGAAAGAAGAGGACGGAAGTCAGATTGTTTCGCGCGAAGACACGAAGACGCGAAGGCAGAGCGACGGGGAGAACTTTGCAAATGGAGGGGCACGCCCCGTCGTGACCTGGGGACGCGCGTTGCGGAACGCCACCGGAAGAGTCTCACGCGGAGACGCGGAGCACGCGGAGAAGCCAGAGGTCAGAGTTCAGAGGTCGGAAGTCAGGCAGAGGAGAGTTGAACTCTTCCCAACTGGAGGGGCACGCTCCGTCGTGACCAGGGGACGCGCATCGCGGTACAGCGCAACGATGACATGGGCTTTTAACCATTGCTGGAGCGCTTTCTTCGCTAGAACGTGGACTGCGTGCGAAAGAAGAACCGGAAGCCGAATGACCATCCGTTTTCCTACCACCAGGAGATCGAGCTGGAGATAGCCACGTTGACGAACCTGGGGTCAGGGCTGGGGCGCGTCTCGATCGACCACCCTCAGGGACGGCTGGACAACTGGGTGGTCATGGTGCCTTTTACGCTTCCGGGCGAACGGGTGCGGGCCCGGGTTTTTCGCAATCACAGGAATTTTTCAGAGGCTGATCTGCTCGAGGTCCTCAAACCGTCACCCGATCGCGTCGCGGCGCAGTGTCCGCTCTTCGGCAGGTGCGGCGGATGTCAGTATCAACACCTTGAATACAACGCACAGCTCGCCTGGAAGCGGCGCCAGGTGGAGGAGCTGCTGCGCCACATGGCGGGGATCGACTTTCCGGTTGAACCCACCATCGCCTCGCCCCGGCAGTGGGGCTACCGCTCCAAGATCACCCCGCATTTCGCCACCCCGCGACAGGTCCCGGAAGTCCCGGGCGATGCCGCCGCCGACCAGGACAGGGCGCTGCCGATTGGATTCCTGAGGCAGGGGACACGCTTCGACATTGTTGACGTGCCACGGTGCCTGATCGCGACCGACGCCATCAACGACCGGCTGCATGCGCTTCGGGCGGAGGTGCGCGCAAGAGCGGCGGCGGGTGGCTACCAGCGCGGGGCGACTCTCCTGCTGCGGGAGGCTTCCGGCGAGGTGACAACCGACTTCGACGCCGTCATCGTCGAAACCGTCGGCAGCCTCAGGCTCCGTTTTCTCGCCCGTGATTTTTTCCAGAACAATCCCTTCATTCTCCCCGAGTTTACCCGGTACGTGCGCGAACAGGCCGCTGACTGCGGGGCGAGCCACCTGGTGGACGGCTACTGCGGAAGCGGTCTGTTTGCCCTCGCGAGCGCATCCGCGTTCGCGCAGGTTGCGGGCGTGGAGGTCAGTGAAAGCAGCGTCGCTTTTGCACGCGGGAACGCGGTGTCCAACGGCATTGCCAATGTCCGGTTCATCGCCGGTGATGCCGCACGGATCTTTGACGGACTCGCGTTCCCGCCGGCGGACACCGTCGTGGTCATCGATCCGCCGAGAAAGGGGTGCGACGCAACGTTCCTGTCACAACTTTTCAACTACAGTCCGCGGGCGGTGGTCTATGTGTCCTGCGATCCCGCCACGCAGATGCGCGATCTGAAGGAGTTCATCGCCGCGGGTTACGCGCTGAAACGCGTCCAGCCGTTCGATCTGTTTCCGCAGACGCGGCATCTCGAATGCGTGGTCACGCTCATGAAACCATGAAAGGACGCAGCGACATGGAGGAAGTCGTCACTCCCGACTACCGGCGGCTGAACGAGCAGCGTCGCGCGGAGGTGCGCGCGGCATTGCTTCCGCTGGTTGCCGGGCATCGCCGCATCACCCTCGAAATCGGCTGCGGTCATGGGCATTTTCTTGAAGCCTATGCCGCGGCGCATCCGGACAGGTTCTGCCTCGGTGTGGACCTCATGAGCGATCGGGTTCGCCGTGGCACCCGCAAGAAGGACAGGGCGCGGCTGGGCAACCTCGCGTTCCTGCACGCATCCGCGGATGACCTCCTCGCAGTCCTGCCGGATTCCGTGGCAATTGCTTCGATTTTTGTCCTGTTTCCCGATCCCTGGCCCAAGCGCCGTCACTGGAAGAACCGGCTTGTCCAGCCTGAGTTTCTCGAAAGCCTGGCATCGCATTCCCTCCCGGGTGCACCGTTGCACTTTCGCACGGACTACGCTCCCTATTTCGAGGAGGCGAGGTCCGTGATCGAATCGCATCCGCGCTGGAGCCTCGCCCCGGATGTGAAGGCATGGCCCTTTGAATTCACGACCGTCTTTCAGTCGCGCGCGCCCTCCTATCAGTCGCTCATTGCGCACCGCCGCGCGTAGCGGCAGCATCCGGCAACACCTGTTGCGATCATGATGAAACTCCCGCGCCATTCCCTCCGGCTTATCGTTCTTTCCGGCATCGCCGCCGTCTTTGTGCGCGGCGAGGTGCCGGTCCTTGTCAAACCTGTCTCTGCAAGCCGCACGATGGTGGTGGCCGGCCACCCGGAGGCGGCGGCAGCGGGTGACGGCATTCTCCGCGCGGGTGGGAATGCGATCGACGCGGCTGTTGCCGTTTCGCTCACACTTGGAGTCGCGGAGCCCTATGGATCAGGTCTTGGGGGCAAACTCATGCTGCTGTATTTCGATGGGCGCACAGGCGAGACGCACGCTGTCGATGCCATGGACCAGGCAAGTCGTTCGCTGGTGCCCGACAAGTATCGCCGCCGTCCGGAAAAATCCCGCTTCGACGGATGGTCGTCGGTTTGCACTCCAGGTCTTGCCGCGGGCCTCTTCACCGCGCATTCACGCTGGGGAAAACTCCCTTGGGCGCAAACGGTCGCACCTGCGATTGCACTGGCAGACGCGGGTTTCACCGTCCTGCCGAAATCGCGGCTGCTATTCGAAGAGCGGCTGGACAAGCTGCGCGGCGGGGACGGTACGCTGGCGAGGCTGTTTCTGCCGAATGGAGATCTCCCGCAGATCGGCTCCCGCCTTCCGAATCATGATCTTGCCCGCACCATGGAGCACCTCGCCCGCGACGGTGCCGATGGCTTTTACCGGGGGACGGTGGCGGCGGCGCTGGTCGAAGCGTCGAGAAAGGGCGGGGGGCTTTTGACGCATGAGGATCTGGAAAGTTATGCCGCGCGCGTAACCAAACCCATAGCCATCGATTTCAGGGGATATCACCTACTTGGCGGACCTCCACCCACCACGGGAGCGTCGCTTTTCATGATAATTCTCAAGGGACTCGAAGCGGAGAAACTGACCCCGCCGCTTCGCACGGCGGCCAACATCGACCTGGTCGGACGATTCTGGAGGGAGGCGCATGCGATGGTGCAGCGTGAAATTGGTGACACAGTCGAATCCCAGGCGGCTTTCGACCGCATGGTGAGTCCCGGGGAAATTGCCGCCTTGCGCGAGCGCGTGCTCGGCAGGAAACGCAAGGTGGCGGGTGTTTCGGAGGTGGATTCGCTGCTGGCGTGCACGACGCATTTCGTCGTCGCCGATGCGGATGGAAACATCGTTTGCGCGACGCAGTCGCAGAGCCTTCATTTTGGCGCGGGTGTCGCCGCTGCCGGTGTCGTGATGAACGACTCCATGAGCAATTTTGCCTACAATGATGCGCACAGTCCGAATGCCCTCGCTCCCGGCCGTCGTCCGCGCAGCACGATTGCGCCCACGATCGTTCTGAGCGGCGGCAAGCCGGTGCTTGCCCTCGGCATACCCGGTTCGTCACGCATTCCGACCGCAATCCTCCAGGTGTTGATCGACAACCTGGTGTTTCACCGGTCGATCGAGGACGCGATAGGCGATACACGCATCCATTGGTACAGCCCCTTTGACAAATCAAAACGAGACGCCGTTGAGGCTGAGAAGTCACTCGATCCGGTTGTGGTGCGCGGCCTTCAGGCCGAGGGCTGGCAGGTGAATCTTCCCGAGGAGCCGGGAACGGGCCGGCAATTTGGAGGCATCAACGCCATCGCGATCAAACCCGACGGCATGCGCGTGGGTTATGCGGACCCGCGGCGCACCAATGCAGCCGTCGGAGGCAACTGACGCTGGGCGGAAACTCTTTTCCTTCCCAAATGAAAAGCCGGCCCCGGGGGGAGCCGGCTTGAAGCTTGTGCGATGCGTCTTCGGTCAGAACCGCTTGGTAATCTGGAGCGAATAGGTGCGCCCGCGGGCCATCAGATTGTAGACGCCGGTCTCATATCCCCGCGAATCCGATGTCAGCGGCGGTGTTTCGTCCGTCAGATTGACGACTCCCAGCCGGACTGTCGTGTCGTTCAGCCAGGAGTCGTTCCTCATGAATCGATAGGAGATGTTGGCGTTGAAGCTGATCGAGTCATCAACGATGAACCGGTAGCTGTTGGCGCCGTTGTTGAACACCGGCTTGATGTAGCTTGGAGAGCCCAGGGATTCATAGGTCGCCAGGGAGGTCGTTGCGCCCACGTCGGAATAGTTGCCGATGTAGTAGGCGGACAGGCCCGCGCTCCAGTTGTTGCGCTTCCAGGTGACCGTCGCGCTTCCCCGCCATTTTGGGGTCGCGCCACCCACATTGGTCGAATTGGTCCAGCGCAATTCCGTGCGCGGCGCGCCGTTGCTCACGTAGGTGTGAAAGTCGTTGAGATAGGTCCAGTTGGTGTTCAGGACAATACGACCAACATCCATCCGGGGCAGGCGGTAGGTGACGTCAAAGTCGAACCCGTTCACGAATTCCTGCGAACGATTGAAGTACGTGGTGCGAATGTATTCGATCGCGCCGACAACAGCCCGCTGGCTCGAGGGCGGGCGGCCGGCATTGTAGGCGGCGAATGCGTCGCGGTCCGCCTGGGTCACGGGCAGGCGGACGATCGCGCCATCGCCCTTGTAGCCTGGAGTGCCGGAACCGAGGTCGATCTGGTTGATGCTCTGGCCCGCGGCAAGGGCCGCCTGCGTGGCGGCTTGGAGTGCCGCTGTGTCGTCCGCGATTGAACCGGAGGAGGCGATCACGTTGCGCTGCCGGATTTCCCAGTAGTCAATGCCGACGGAAAGGCCGCGCATCTTTGGCACATCAATGACAATGCCTGCGGACTTTCCACGCGATTCCTCTGGATCGAGGTCCGGATTACCCGCCGCGATGCTGCGCCGGTTCGAGGCGCCGTCGGTGGGTTGTCCCGTCACGATGCTGCGGTAGGAGTCGGTGGAGTTGGTTGCGGTCCGGATGAGCGTGCCCGTGAAAAGCTGCGCCAGGTTGGGCGCGTGGAAGCCCTCGTTGTAGGAACCGCGCACAAGAACGGAGGGGAGTGGCCTCCAACTGAAGCCGTACTTGGGTTTCGTTGTGTCGCCGAAGTCCGTGTAGCTTTCATACCGGGCTGAGGCTGAAATCTCGAAGGACTCCACAAGCGGGAGGCGGTTGCCCTTGCCGACGAGCGGGAAAAGCCCCTCCACGTAGGCGGCGGCGACCTGCCGTTTGCCATGCGTGTCGGAATTGGGCGAGAAACCCAGGAAGTCATTTGCGGTCGGATCCAGTCCGGAATCCGGGGGATTGAGACCGGCGAACGGGGGTCGGGTGTCTGCAAAGGATTCGTAACGATATTCGGCACCGAGCGCGGCACCGATGACATTGCCCGCCCAGATTTCAGTGACGTTGCCGGCTGCCCGCAGGTCAATGCTTCTCAGTTCAGTCAGGCCCTCCCGGATAAAGTGCGAACGGAACGTATTCTGAACGGACTCGGGATTGATGTAGGGGCCCGTGACGACGAGCGTGTTGTTCTGGATGGCAAAACTTCGCGTGAACGGATTGAAGGCGCGTGCGGGGTCGGTTTGGTTGATTGCATCCTTGAGCAGGCTCTTCCGGCTCGGTCCCATTTCGTCGTCCTTCACACGTGCGGCGCTCCAGAGGCCGGCGGCCTCCCAGGTCCAGGAGTCGAAGAACCGTCCGCGAATTCCCGCCACGCCGCGATAGACCGAGGTGTTGATTTCGGCGGTGCGGTCCGCGAGATCGGTCAGGCGCTTGTTGGTGATGCGCACCGCCGCGGGCGTGCCCGTGAGGCGCGGCGTGCCATCGGCGTTTGGAGCTCCTGTTGGACTCCAGAACCGCGTGCCGAACGGATTGAAGGGATTTGTCGCGGGAACGATGATGTCGCCATCGGTGGACTGGGTGATGCCGTCGGGTTCGCGAATGGTGACGGAGCGCGCCTGGTACTGGCTCCACTCGGCAAACGCGGTGAGATTTGAGCCCAGGTCGTATTCACCATTCAGATACAGATTGCCGCGCGTGCTTTGCGGTTGAATCACGCGATAGGTGTTGTTGTTCCAATAATACGTGCTGGTGATTCCTGCGCGGGAAGGGCTGGAAGTCTGGAAACCCACGCCGGTTGCGGTCGGTACCAGGTAGAACTGCCCGCTGGTTGCGGCGAGCGACGAGGGAATGCCGGCCGTGCGCCCTGTCTTGAACACGCCGTCGGTGAGCGTGCCCATGATGAAGTTGCCGAACTCGCTTGTGGCAGAGCGGGCGTTGAAGGTGGTGTCCGTGGACACATTCCAGGGAGCTGGCGCTCGTGCGGAATGATCGGCCTCTGCGGAAAAGGCGCGATCCCGCGCGTAGATCGGATCCCTGTCATAGAGATCAAGGACGACCATGGCGCGTCCGCGTCCGTTGTGGAACTTGAGGCCATGCGTGAGCGTCGCGCGCACCTCGCGTCCATCGCCGTCCTCCGTTTCTCCATAGCGGAGGACGAGTTCGGTCCCGGCAAAGTTGCGTTGCGTGATGGTGTTGATGACACCGGCGACCGCGTCGGTGCCATAGATCGACGATGCGCCGTCGCGGAGGACCTCGATGCGGTCAAGTCCGCGATTGGGGAGCACATTCACATTCGTTGAGAGTGTGGGCACTCCGGCTTCACCCTGGCTGATGGGGTGGGGCGGCAGGCGCCGGCCGTTGAGCAGGATCAGCGTGTTGCTGGAGGGAATGCCGCGCAGCGACACGGTGGCGTTGTCGCCGCGGGCGGTGGCGCCCAGTGTCGCCGTTTCGTTGCCGGGAAGTCCGGTGACCTGGGGCAGGGCCATCAGGAGGTCCGATGTCTGCGAGGCGTCCCGCAGGTCGATTTCATCCAGGGTGAACTGGGTGACAGGCAGGACGTTTTCTGATTCCAGGCGTTTCACGTTGGAGCCAGTCACGGTGAAGGCCTCCAGTTGAATGGCTTGATCGGCCGGTTGCTGCGGCGTTTGCTGGGCGGGCAGTGTGACGGCAAGCGCCACGCATGCACCCAGACAGGTGATCAGTTTGAGCGCTCGCATAGGTGTGGTGTTGGGTTGAGTACTCGGGAACATGCCCGGAATTGACCAAAACGGACATATTTCGTCGATGACCAAAATGCATGGGAAACTCGCCGGCGTGTTTGAATAAGATTTGCTGGGCTCGCTCGATGAATCATGGATTCCATGTTACGCAACACCGATAAGCTCTAGGCAAGAATTCCACTACTTCGTGGATTTCCGAAAAAAAGTTTTCATCTGCATTCGCCCAATCTTTGTGCCCATTTGAGCTCCCAATTCTATTGACATTCCGGGTCTGATGGAACTTCGTAATTTAACTCAGTTGTTGCGTAACACCGATTTCTCGGTCACGATAACTTCTTACCTCAGTTGACCCTTGCATTGACTCGCCCTGCCTTCCTCGAAGTCGGAATCTCCAAGGTCGGCTTCAACATTCCTATCCCACATGAATATTCCATATCCACAGTGTTGCCACTTCCTTCGTTTGCTTGGCATGTTTGGTTGCTGCTATTTAGTCCTGCCTCCGTCCATCTTTGCACAAGCTGCAGCCTCACCCGATGAAGAGGTTATCCGGCTTTCCGAGTTTACTGTCTCAGCAGAGAAGGATGTAGGGTACGCAACCACGAACGCAATAGGCGTCACCCGCACCAATACAGCCCTTATCGACACACCACAGGCGGTAGCCGTCATCAATCAAGAGTTCTTGCGCGATGCGATGGCCAGCGAACTGTATGATGTTTTGAAATACATCAGTGGCGTGGCGATTGAATCAAACGTGGGCGATAGTGTGATGATTCGCGGCTATGTCGTGCGAAGTCAGTATACAGATGGATTTGCCGACAACCAAAATCAAAGTCAGGCTGGTGCGGAGCCATTCCTGTTCGAACGGCTTGAGGTCCTGAAAGGCCCATCCGCAATTGTGTATGGCTCGCATGCAACTGGCGGAGTACTTAACCGCGTGCGAAAGTCACCGCAATGGAAGCCCGCTGGGGAGCTCGCGCTAACCTATGGTAATCATTCGCAAAAGAAAGCAGAGGTTGATTATACCGCTCCGCTCAACAAGCATTTCGCCTACCGAATCATCGGTGTCGTCCGGGATGAGGATCTCAACAATGGAGTGAATACCCGCTTTTCGTGGTTCAGACGTTGGAATGTGGATCCCATGATTGCTTGGCGTCCTTGGAAGAATGTCCAGGTGAAACTTACCGGGGAATTCCTTCACGAAAAGGGATTCAAGCACTGGAGTGACAATGCAGAACTTCAGCCCTTTGGGCGTGGGGCTGCCACTACATTCGGCCTTCTTCCCCGCGACTTCACATTTACGGATCCATGGGCATATAACGAAAATGACAAAAGAGCTGTTTTTGCCTCTATTGAGGCACAGCCCGTACCCGAATGGTCGTTGCGCCTTGCTGGCTATATGAACTTTTGGGATCATGACGTGTATGATATATTTGCCGCGGGAATGCAGATTAATAATCGACTGATGAATCGCACGTCGCGCTTTGCCACTAACTATGACAGCGACAAGACCGTTGCCTTGGAGTCAATATATAATTTCAATATTGGGCCAACTAATCACAAGCTTCTGTTTATCGGGCAGCACTTTGAACTCAACAATGAAGCGAGCGTTGTCACGCACAATGCTCCTCCTGCGCTCGATATCTATACTCCGACTTACAACTACTTGACGCCAGTAAATCCACGCCTGACATCCAAGACAAACAGCAGGGGTGAAAATCAGAGTCTTTCATTTCACGACCACATCCGGCTGGCTGGGGACAAGTTGCAGTTTGTCGCCGGTGCGCGATTTGACAAGTATCGTTCACATGCGGACAGCTTGTTGACCGGTTTCAAGGGAGCGCGAAACAGTGGGGACAACTGGACCTACAAAGGCGGTGTTGTTTGGAAACCACGGCAGGATTTCTCGTTGTTCTATAATTATTCTGAGACTTTCACCGCCAATTTTGGCGCAAATCCGGATGGATCAACGTTCAAGCCGTCTACAGGTGTTGTAAATGAAATTGGATTGAAGACAGCGCTTCACGAAGGTCGCATTACAGCTACCGTGTCCATATTTGATCTCCGCCTTAAACAAATTATTGGTCTTCACCCAGATCCAGACATGGCATCCGCTGGATACCGAGTTCAGTTGGCGCAACAAATAACCAAGGGTGCCGAGGCTGATCTGATTCTTAACATGTTGCCTGGATGGGATCTCATGCTCAGTGGAGCCAAGATGGATATTTCGTTGCCTACGAAACTTTTGCCGCGCAATGCACCGGAATACACCGGTGCTCTTTGGACACGCTACAAGTTCCAAAACGGCGCCTTAAAGGGATTTGTTGTTGGACTCGGTGCAAATCGAAAAGGGAAGGTTCCCGGCGAAGTGGGCAATGAGGTGATGTTTCCCGCTGTAACCACCATGGACGCCTTTGCACAGTATTCGTGGCGTCGGTATCGGGTCAGCTTGAATGTCTCCAATCTTAGCGACAAGTGGTATCTGGCCCGCGGAATTAACCGCAACCTATTCCTTACGGGCCCGGAGAGACTTATTAAGCTGCGTGTCGCATGCCTATTCTAAGAGCTCCTTCCTGCATCAGCAATAGGTGGCACTTGCCAAATACGACAGCAAGTCCGATTGCGAATTGCCGTTGGCTGCTCGCGGTATCCATGGCCTTTGTCGTCATGCTGGATGAGGGTCTTGCATTGTGGGCCACGCCTTCGGCCCAAGGGGGCGCTATTCCTGCCGGCAAAATCAATATCGGCTATCCTGACATATCTTCGCTCCATCCGGATTTGGAGAGCCCTGAGATAAGCGAGGATGAACCTGCTGCAGGGCGTCGGGTCCGAACTACGCTTCCCAAGTGGCGAGGGACTTCGGTATACTTCTCTCTGTATCTGCCGATTGACTGGAAGCACGGGCACACCTTCCCGGTCATTGTCGAATATCCGGGGAATGGAAATTATCGCAGCAAGCACGGCGACATTTGCACCGGGCGAGTGGAGGACTGTAATCTCGGTTTCGGCATTTCTGGCGGCAAGGGAAGCATTTGGATCTGTCTTCCATTTGTTGATGAGACGAAGCATGAAAATGCGCTCCAATGGTGGGGCAATGTTGATGTGACCGTAGCGTTCTGCAAGGAGGCTGTGGCGTACATTTGCTCGAAGTATGGAGGCGATCCGACGGCAGTATTTCTCTGTGGCTTTTCTCGTGGAGCCATTGCCTGCAACTTCATAGGTCTCCACGATGAAGAGATTGCCGGGATCTGGCGGGGCTTTTTTGCGGCCAGTCATTACGACGGAGCCCGGGCATGGCCGTATGCCGGCAGTGATCGTGCAGCTGCGCGCGAACGGCTCGAACGATTGGGCAACCGCCGGGTCTTTGTCAGTCATGAAGTCTATGATGTCACACCAGAAACCTACACGATAGTTGATACAATAAACTATCTGGCAGGTACAGGACGATCCCTCTCCAACTTTCGGTTTCAACTTGTGCCCATTCGTAATCATACCGATCGCTGGGTTCTGTATGATATTCCAGCCCGCCACAATCTTCGTATATGGTTTCATGAGGCTATTGCAGCCAAACCATAAATGCAATTGTCTCGTTCCGTTCCATGCAGTAAAATCAAGATGGCATGAGGGGCCCATCTAATACAATCCATTCGTCAGATATGCTTTCAAATCGAAAGCTTCTGAAGGAGGCATGCGGGCGCGTGTCAATTGCGCTTATCGATGCGCAAGTCTGATCATGCCTCTCAAACTTTTCCATGATAAGTTCACGGTGCAAACGAAAGATGGCTCGTGGTGAAGCAGTATTCACCGCAAAGGCGTGTTTTCAGGATCCCGAACTCGTTGAGCTAATGGCTTCGGCTGGACTCGACGGAATTTGGATCTGTCTGGAGCACAAACGAATATCCCCTGATACGCTGCACGGCCTGATTCAAGCCTGTCGCCTGGGAGGAGCGGATGCAATCATACGGTTGAAACCGTCGAGTTATACAGACGTGATTTCAGTCCTTGAGAGTGGCGCTTCCGGAGTGATGATCCCTCGAGTGCTGGATCCTGATGAAGTTCGGAATTGCGTCAACATGATCAAGTTTCCTCCCCAAGGCAAACGGGGTTGTGATGCGATTCATCCAGATTCAGCATTTGGTCGCGCAAAACCGGCGGAATATTTTGCGCATTCCAACCGGGAAACGATGCTTGTGGTTCAGATTGAAGAGCAGGAGGTGGTGCCGCATCTTGAGGAGATCGCGTCTATTCCGAATGTTGATGTTCTCTTTATTGGCCCGGGTGATCTATCGCTCGGCCTTGGCAAATTCGGCTCCATCGACTCCCCGGAGGTGTTCGCGGTGATTCGTGAGGTTGGTGCTGTATGCCGACGCCACGGCAAGGTTGCAGGCATCCCGTGTGCCGCGGAGCAGGTCGAAAAATACCGTGCTCTCGGATATTCATTCTTTAATGTTTTCAGCGACTATCGGGGTGTGATGGCTGGCCTTAATCAAGCGTTGGCGACCGCTTGTAAGCAATGAACTCAACACACTTCGCCATTCTGTATGCCTTGGCAGCGCCACAGCTTGTGGCTGGCGTTGACCTCGCCACAGCCCAACACCATCAGACTCGGGTGATCGTGGCGTCAGTTGCGAATGAGCCGCGACACTATCTCGCGTTTCCGGATCTGGTTGATCTTGGCGATGAGGTGCTTGTCTCCTTCAAGCGCGGGCAGGCTCATGGTGGAGATCCCGGCGCAGAGATCGATACGGTTAGGATCGACAAGCTGACCGATGCGGTGACTCCCGGCCCAGTCACTGCGCGGCTGGACGGAATGATAATGCAGATGGGCGAATGGGTGCGTTTTCCAAACGGGGATATTGGCAGTTACATTGACGCACAGGAAAAGCAGACCGAAACCACCCGCATCGGTATGCGCTACACGCGCTCATCGGACGGAGGAAAGACCTACGGTCCGCTTGCACGGGTCGGCTTGATTGATGGTGTGGAGTACGGGTACCCCTTCGAATTCGTGGTGGAAGGCACGACCACCTGGATGCTGGCCATGAGTTTCAGCAATCTTGCGGGGGGCTACTCCGTGCATGCTCCGCGCCCGAAGGCTGGCCAGGTGGCGATTCTGCGCTCAGAGGACAGCGGCCGGAATTGGAAATTTGTCAGGAATCTATCGCGTGAGTTTGGTGATCTCCCGATCAACGAGAGCTCCTT
This sequence comes from Opitutaceae bacterium, assembly GCA_015075305.1. Lineage (NCBI taxonomy): Bacteria > Pseudomonadati > Verrucomicrobiota > Opitutia > Opitutales > Opitutaceae > Opitutaceae bacterium. Next base: position 14,772 of record JABTUS010000010.1, read on the forward strand.
TGTCCGCTACGCTGACGGCTTTCTCGTGGCCACCCGGGGCTACGACAATCGCGCGCGGCTCCACTTCACGACCAATGACTTCAAGCTGCGACGCCAGGTGGATCTTACGGGAACCCATGATTACATAACGGGCTATGTCGGGCGACCACGACTCTTCATGCGTGATGGGCGTTACTATCTAATGGGCCGCAACTGGACCGAACACGTGACTTTGGTCAGCAGTGCCACGCCATCGGGCGGCGGGCCGACATTTCCTGCGGCCATGAAACTCTGCCTCTTTCGCTTGGATCCCGTTGCGCTCACAGTTGAGAAGGCGGTAATTCTCGACAATGCGGAGCGCGCGAACGTGACCGACGGATACTACCCCGTACCCTATTTTCTCGAACGCAGCGGGCGCACGCTCTTCCGCATTGTCGACTACAAGGGTGTCGACCGACTGCCCCCGCAGATCATGGAGTTCGAATTTCTTTGGGAGGAGGTCCGTTGACGGAACCCACTCAGGTTCTTGACTGTGATCTCCTCGTAGCCGGTGGTGGTCCTGCAGGTGTCGCCTGCGCCCTGTCCGCCGCGCGCCTGGGCGTGCGTGTGATCCTTTGTCAGGATCGCCCGGTGCTCGGCGGCAACGCCTCAAGCGAGGTGCGCATGCACATGGTGGGTGCGACGGGATTGAAGGGAGGCGCTGCCCTCGAGACCGAATTGCGCGAGGGGGGCATCATCGAGGAAATTCGCCTGGAGCAGTCGGTTCACAACCCGCAGCGATCCGCCGCGATGCTCGATCTCGCTCTCTACGACAAATGCAGGCGCGAGCCCAACCTGCGCGTCTTGCTGAACACGACGGTTGACGGAGCGGAGGTCTCGGACGGAGTCGTGCGTTCGGTGCTCGCGACAAGAGCATCGACCGAGGATCGGATCCGCATCACCGCAGGGATTTTTGTCGATTGCACCGGAGACGGTCGTCTCGGACTCGAAGCCAGGGCACCGTTTCGGCACGGGCGGGAATCCCGTGAGGAGTTTGGTGAATCACTGGCCGTCGAGCGCGCGGATCGAAGGACCCTTGGATCCTCAATTCTGTTTCAGGCGCGGAGGCACGACCGTCCGATGCCCTTCATTGCGCCGCCTTGGGTGCGTCGGTTTCGCCCCGAACACTTCACGCTTCGTCCATTTGGTCGCAGCGGTTCCGATCTGGGATTGGAGTACGGCTATTGGTGGGTGGAGTGGGGCGGATGCCTTGATACGATCAAGGACAATGAACGCATACGCGACGAGCTGCTCGCGATTGCTTTGGGGGTATGGAACCACGTTAAGAACGAGTCTGGCCTCGATGCTTCCAACTGGGCGCTTGAGTGGATTGGTTTTCTGCCCGGCAAGCGAGAAAGCCGGCGGTTCACCGGCCTCCATGTGCTGACGGAGGCCGATTTGTTTGAGTCGAGGCCGTTTCCCGACGCCATTGCCTACGGCGGTTGGCCGATCGACACGCATCCACCGGAAGGCATTGATGCACCCGACCTCGCTCCCTGTGAGCAGCATCACCTCCCGTTTCTCTACGACATTCCCCTGCGCGCCTGCATTTCCGAGGGGCCATGCAATCTGATGTTTGCCGGACGCAATATTTCCGCGACCCACATTGCCTTTGCCTCCACGCGGGTCATGGCTACCTGCGCGGTCGTCGGGCAGGGTGTGGGTACGGCGGCGGCCTTTGCGATTCGGTCCGGACTGACACCGGCGGCGCTCTCAGGCCGGCCGGATCTGGTAAGGGAGGTTCAGCAGCGCTTGTTGCGCGACGACTGTTACCTGATTGGCATCCGGAATGAGGATGAACTCGATCTCGTGCGCGCAGCCGCGAGCATCACGGCATCAAGTGAGCAGATGGGTGCTGAAGCGCATCAGGTTCGAAGCGGCCAAACCCGCGCTGTGCACGGGCGCGAACGGGAGATCCCAAGCGCACGCTCGGAGAATTTGTGGAACAGTGTGCTTGAAGGCACCCAAGGCAGCAACGTGGTGACTCAGGCACCGCCAGGACGTTCTTTCCCGGGGACACACCGGTGGATGAGCGAATCAGGATGCGGCTTGCCCGCCTGGCTCGAAATACGATGGGAATCGGTCGTCCTGATTCAGGAGATTCAGCTCGTGTTTGATACGGGACAGCACCGACACCTTACTTTGTCACAGGCGGATGGATACACCGCGGCAATGCAATGGGGCCGTCCGCAGGCGGAAACGGTGCGCGACTACCGGATCGAATGCGATGACGGAGCATCGTGGCGCTGCCTGGTTGTCGTGGACGGAAATTATCTTCGGAGGCGTGTGCACCTGCTTCCCACGCCTGTCCCTGCCGTTGCATTGCGCATCGTGGTTGTCTCCACCAATGGCATTGATCACGCCCGCATCATGGAGGTGCGGGCTTACGCCGCGGGAACAGGCCGGGACGTGTGAACGATGACATCCAACCCGCTTCCATTGCCTGCGGCCGGATGCCAGACGCCCGAGAAGAGCGACCGTTGGGGGATGGTTGTGTTCCTAGCCCTTGCTTCGGCTGTCAACTATGCGGACCGCACGGCCATGTCCACTGTTTTGCCCGCTTTGCGGAGCGAACTCGGCCTGTCCGACGTCGCGCTGGGCTTGCTAGGCTCATTCTTTCTTTGGTCCTATGCGGTCTTTTCACCGATTGCCGGTGTCCTTGCTGACAGGCTCTCTCGCTCAGCTGTGGTCACGTTCAGTCTCGTGGCTTGGAGTGTTGTCACGGCGCTCACAGGATTGGTTCCGGGGTTCAATTCCCTGCTGGTCCTGCGCGTCGCCCTGGGAGTTTCAGAATGTCTCTTTCTTCCGGCAGCATACGCGCTGATTGCGCAGTTCCATGCCCTGTCGACCCGGGCACGTGCGATGAGTTTGATTTCAATCGGCGTTAATGGAGGAGTTGTGATCGGTGGAGCGGCAGCTGGATTTCTCGCAGAACACTGGGGCTGGCGCGCATCATTCTTGGTGTTTGGTGCAATGGGCCTCGTGCTGGCCATGCTTGCAAAGCGGTTCCTGCCGGGAGCGGCCACGATTGGAGGAGTCGGACCGATGCCTGCCAGGCCAGCTTTCCATCGTCCACAGTTGTGGCCGGCACTGCGGCAGCTTTTGCGCGTCCGAACCTACCACCTCCTGCTCTTTGAGGCTGTACTTTCGGGCATCGGCATTTGGGTTTTTCTCAGCTGGCTCCCGCTTTTTTTCCGCGATTCGTTCAACATGTCGCTCGGTGAGGCGGGTTTTGCGGGAACATTCATGCTTCAAACATGCAGTCTCCTCGGGATCGTGATCGGTGGTTGGATCTCAGACCGGCTGGCTTCGCGCCGCACGGAACGGCGATTGCTCGTATTTGCCTTTTGTTATTTCGCAGCAGCACCACCACTCCTTCTTTTCCTGGCTCACCCCGGCTTCGCTACCATTGCGATCGCAATTTCACTTTTTGCACTGTTTCGCGGCATCGGTCAGGCCAATGACAAGCCTATTCTATGCGAAATTGTACCCGAACATCTGCGGGCAACGGCGATAGGACTCATGAACGCATGCGCCACGGGTATTGGTGGCTGCGGAGTATTTCTTGCAGGAGTCCTCAAAGGCGCGCTTGGACTACAGGCAATATTTGCGTCCGTTGCAGTGTTGTTCGTAATCGCGGGAATCGCTCTGCTGCTGGCCTACCACTTCACTGGCGCTGAGGACATTCATAGGGCAAGGGAGAATGAGTCAGCCAGCGTCGCATCGGCCTCCTCATAGTCGCCCGCACGATATCTCATGATCTTGAGTCTTCATGCTGCAGGAGAGCCCGCAGTGGAGCGCGATAGACGTTTGCCGACCGACGACGGGGACCATTCTCTCCCCCAAGGACATAGATCCAGTCATCAACGCGAGCCAAACTGGCGAGCATGACGGCGATCGGCAGCCGGCCCAAAGAATGGTATTGGTTTGTTTCCAGATCGTAGATCAGGCAGGCGTCCGTGAGGTGCGCGCCGCCGTCCTCGTTGCGGTAGCCGCCAGCCAGCAGGATATGCCTGTCATCGAGAGCGAGGACCGCGACACCGCGTGCCTTATAGGGGACCGGAGCCACGGAGCTCCATTTCCTTGTCAATGGATCATAAACCCACGCTGCATCCGTGTTGAGCATTTGAGATGATGCCTTGTCCCAGACCCCACCGGTAAACGCCCAAAGGCGCCCCGCAGACGCCGCAAGTCCGATGTGAATGGCTGGACCTCCGGGAAATTCGGGCAGGATCTCAATTGAGCCCGAAACCAGATCCATGCTGAAGAACTGCGATGTGGATTTGCTTGTGGATAGCGCATCCGGGCAGCCGCCTAGAATGTAGAAGCTGTCATGAAGCAGTGTGCTTCCGGAATAAACGACAGGGTGCGGAAGGGACCGTGCTTGAACCCGGCCCAAGGGGGCATCCATTGCGATGGTGAGAACCGAGTCGGCCGTCCATGCCAGAATCCGGTTTCGCCATGTGCAGAAAGGACCGTGGGCAAACGCCTGTGGGCTGGCGTCCAGCTGTTCCCATCGATTGGTCAGCGGGTCATAGCTCTGCACTTCGCGAAGAGTGATCTTTCGTTCATCCTCCCAGCGGGATCCTCCCACAAGGACCAAGCGGGAACTGATGACGCCGCAGGCGGATCCGGCCAGACCTTCGGGCAGCGATGCAACAGGCGACCAGATCGAATCGGAAGCGAGGGCTGCGGTGGCAGCCAAGCCCGCGACCAACATTATGCTGAACCGAATCATGTTTTCCTTGGAGTCGGCCAGCCGGCGGGTAGATTCTGAACAAAGCGGAGGAATGCGTCTTCACCCGCAAAAGCGTAAGGAGCCAGCAGGCGAAGGGGAAATTCCGGAAATTCCAGCTTGATGAGGAGCTTGTCGTAGACGCCGTCCATGTGGGTGGCCATGGGGTCGATCGCACCCTTCAATGCGCGGTGAACCATACGAAACTCCTCCGCCCGCATGCTTAGCTCAGCACCGCGCGCTGCGTGAAAGGCCAGGCCTTTCTTGTGGCAGCACGCCGAAAGTGCGGCAAGCAGGCCGCATTCGTGGGCATCCCGCATCGCCGCAAAGCCAAATTCCGTGAAAAAGCACTGAAGTGCGGGCGCCTTTGTAAGAATGTCGGCAAACGCGGCGGGATCCTCGCCGCCCATCTTGACCGCCACCAAATTTGGATGGGCCTTTGAAAGGCGTGCATAGGCGTCGCCGTCAAGGACGCGCTTTGCTCGCTTTAGGTTGTAGTGCAGAAATCGACAGTCGGGAAAGCGACCGCAGGTTTCCGCAAAGAAGCGATCGGTCTCAGAATCCGTCAGTGCACCCCAGCTGGGAAGGGAAAGCTGAAACTCACGAAACCCCAGTTCGCGACCCAGGGCAATGCGGTCCACGATTGTTCCGAGCGACAGGCTGATGATTCCAATCATCGGTCGGGCATCCATGGATAACGCGCTCCGAAAAGATCCAACGATAGATTCGAACTGCCGATCGGAGACTGCATAGCCTTCACCTGCAGTTCCGAAGAGATAGACATGTCTTGTGAAGTTTTGCGCGAGTTGTGCCACGACGCGCCTGAAGAGCGGCTCGTCAAGTTCATGATCTTCTTTCCACGGAATGGGGCAGGTGGCCAGAATGGCTGGTGGGTAGCGTTTACAATTGTCCATTGACGAGCGATATGATTTGTTGCGTAACAAACTTCAGGCGATATTACGAAGGAGATCCCGAGAGTCGCTCAAAATTATGCCGTCAAACAAGCAGCTTGTTACATCAAACTCAGCACTCTTGCGTCCGGGCAAGGGTGTCACCGAACTCGAAGCTGCGCTCAGGCGTCTTGCTCTGAAGAAATCATGGGATGCAAAGACCCCGTTGCCAACAACGCGCGAACTCGGCGACCGGTATGGGGTTTCAAATGCAAGTGCATGCAGACTTTTGAAGAAGCTGGATGCCGAGAAGGTTCTCTGGCGCCGTGCGAACGGGCGCTATTACCCGCTTGAGAGCCGCCATATGTTCGAGCGCCGCAAGCCCTACGCGTGTTTGCTTCGCAAACTTCGGCACTGGAGCCGCATCTACCAAGGGATCATGAGTGGATTCAGCCAGGCGTTCGGGCGCAATCGGGCAGCGATGCTCTTTGTTCACAACGAAAGCCTGGTGCGCCACGCGGACACGGAGCATCCGCCCTTGCATGCAGGAGCCACGGCGCAGCATGAAGCGATCGCGGAATTTTTTCGGGATTACGAGGACCAGTTTGGAGGCATCCTTCTCGACGACGTCTGGCTGGATGATGTACTGGAGGAGTTTTCGGCCCAATTGACCAACGCGGTGATTGTATGTCGAAAAACGCGCCTTCCCGGACTTGCAAGCGTTTCGATCGATTTTGAATCAAGCGCGGTGCTTGCCGTCGGCCATCTCTTCGCGCGCGGCTATGAGGAAATTTGGATCGCCGTTCCTTTCAGCGGCGCTGCACCGGTTGACCTGATGCGCGCGGCTGCGCTGCGAGCGGCGTCCATGCTGGGGCGTCCCATTGAAGAATCGAATGTATGCCAGGTGTCGACCCCGGCTGAACGCGCGGAGTTCGTTCGCCGTCTGCAAGCTACAAGCAGGCGTGTTGGAATTTTTTGTCTTGAGGACAATATTGCCGCAATTCTGCGCGGCAATATTGCCGACGCCAATATCGCCTGCCCGGGGCGGGCCGGGATTATTTCAGCCATGGGCACGAATATTGTGACCGATCGAAATATCACAACGCTTGTCATTGACTACGAACGCATCGGGCTTGAGGCGGGCAAGATTCTTGCGGACGGCAGTCATCGCGCAATCACACTTCCCACCATGCTCGCACTGGGTCAGACCACCTGAGGGATTGCGGGACTTTGCGTCACGGCTTGCGCTCCTCCTTGCCGTCGCTCTGATGCACGCAATCGCTCCCTCATTCCATCCATGAAATTCCCACCCTCAATGATGTCCCCTTCTTTCCGACGGCTTCCGGCCAAGGTTGGCGCCATTGTTGTCTCAATTTCCTTGTTTGCGAACTTGTCAGCTCGCGCGGCGATTCTTGATGCCGCACCGGGCGCGACGGTGGGCCGGATCGACCGGCTGGACCCCGCGGTTTCGGGCCTGCTGGACGAGTCCGCGGTGATCGAGGTGATTGCGACCGGCTTCACCTGGAGCGAGGGTCCCGTCTGGATGGCGCGGGAGAGGCAGCTTGTCTTCAGCGATGTTCCGGAGAACAAGGCGTACCGCTGGCGCGAGGGGCGCGGAGTCGATCTGTTTCTTGATCCGAGTGGGGCGAGTCATCGCGGCCCGGACATCTCGACCCAGGGGTCGAACGGATTCATCGTGCACAACGGGCGGCTCCTGCTCTGCCAGGTGGGCGATCGGCGTATTGCTTCTTTGGATACGGATGGCAGGAGTTTTACCACGGTTGTGGATCGGTACGATGGCAAACGCTTCAATGCGCCGAACGACCTGTGTGCGGACCGGCGCGGGAATATCTACTTTACGGATCCTCCCTACGGCATGGTCTCGGAGAAGTTTCGAGAGATCCCCTTCAACGGGGTCTTTCGCCGCGCGCCCGATGGCACCGTGACCCTGGTTTCAAGCGAGCTGGAACGGCCCAACGGCGTTGCTCTCTCCCCGGATGACAGCACGCTCTACGTCACGAACTCCCACCAGCCGCGGCCGATCGTCATGGCGTTCCCGCTGTCGACGGATGGCAGCGTCGCAGGAGAGGGACGCGTCATCTATTCGGCCCGGGAGCTGATCAGCAGGAATCCGCGCAAGGGGGCTCTCGACGGCATGGAAGTCGATGAGCAGGGAAACCTCTGGATTGGCGGCGTGGCCGGCGTGCTGGTGGTCAGCAAAGAGGGTGTCTTGATTGCCCATCTGGTGACGGGCTACTCCACGGGGAACTGCTGCTTTGGCGGTCCGGACGGTCGAACGCTTTTCATCACTTCGAACCACATGCTTTGCCGGGTGCACACCAAGACGCGGGATGGCCATTTCGGAATGAAATAGGTTCCTTCACTCGACGGAACGGGCCTGGTTCACGGGATTTGCAACACACTCCGGCAGCGATGCCTGTGCAATCCCGGGTGCTCGTTGAAAACGGATGGTCGGGGCGGCGAGATTCGAACTCGCGACCTCCTGGTCCCAAACCAGGCGCTCTACCAGGCTAAGCTACACCCCGATACCTCCGGCGACCTGAAGGCGGCGCGGGCGGCATGTCAACGCGCATTCTCGGCACGCGTTCCACCGGGGTTTCGAGGCTGTGAATAACCCGTTAGCAATATCGAGTCACTCTCTGCTTGCGTCAGGAGGGTGTTCAACCTAGATCGCTCATCCTCGATTTCTTTTCATGGACACTATTTCTCGGGAAAATACCAGCTACCTTCCCCTTGCGGGCGTTGTTGTTGGAGTATTGGCGCTCGTGCTTGCGGCGATTGCCTTGGCCAAGGCCTCCTCAGCCAGCAAGACGGCCAACGAGCACGCGGCGCAGGTCGCAAAAATTGAGACGATTGAGAATGAGCTTCGCACGTCCACCGCCGGCTCTGAGAAGGCGGGCCGCGATATCACGGGGCTTCGCAACTCGATGCAGAGCGCTTTCGACCAGGTCGCATTGGAACTTGGCAATGTGAAGGGTGAGTTGGCGAAGATTCAGGAGGCCGCAAAGGCCCCCCGTGCCGCAGCCGCTGCCGCCGGTGCCGCAAAGTCATCCGGCCCCGTCGTTGCGGGCCCTGACGAATACATTGTCAAGAGCAGCGACAGTGGCGCGAAAATCGCCCGTGCCCATGGGATTTCCCTGGCCGACCTCATGGCCGTCAATCCTGGCGTGAACTGGAATCGCATCAAGCCGGGCGACAAGCTGAAGCTTCCGAAGAAATAACCGGTTGCCCGACTCAATTTCGTGAAGCCTCTTCGACCTCGCGTCGGAGGGGCTTTTTTGTTTGCTGGCCACGTGAACAGACCTGACTCCGGCTTTCCCTCCCCTTGGACTCGGGGCGCATCGCGGGTGCTCGCAAAAACCCGCGTTCTTGAGTTGTGGGGCGTGATGTTTTCCCACCCTTCCCGGAAGAGCGAGAGCGAGTTCTCGGTCATTCACTCCCGCGACTGGGTCAACGTTGTCGCGACGACGCCCGACCACCGGATGGTGCTCGTTCGTCAGTTTCGTTTTGGCATAAATGCGCCGTCGCTGGAAATCCCTGGTGGAATCATCGAGGCGGGCGAAGATCCGATTCAGGCGGGTGTGCGGGAATTGAAGGAGGAGACCGGCTTCGTCGGCAGTCGCACCAGGCTGCTGGGCAGCATTCACCCCAACCCTGCGATCCAGGACAACCGCTGTCATCTCATCTGGGTTGAAAATGCCGTGTCGCTCGGCTCCACAGCCTGGGATGAACACGAGGAGTTGGAAATTCTCACGCCTCCCATCGATGAAGTCTATGCCCAGGCCCGTGCTGGAGCGATCACGCATTCGCTGGCTTTGAACGGTTTGCTGCTGTTCGAGCCCCATTGGTTGTCGCTCGGATCAGCCTCGGGTTCAGCCCCTGCGGTTTGACAGCTCATGGGGTTGCAATAGCTTGGGTTGATCCATGCCGACCACTGCTCCCGTCTTCGCCAACACTCCGTCAGCCCTTGGAGTTGCATCGAACGGCCGGCTGCCCTCGGAACTCGAGAAGGAAATTCGCGCAATCTATCAGCGAAGCCCGCTCTATGAGGCTCGTTTTCCGCTGCATTCCGATCCCTTGCAGTGGTCCTGCTACCGAGAGATACCGTCGCTTTCGAAGAAGGAGATTGTGAGTCGGGGCCATCAATCGTTCTTTGCCGACTACCACGCAATCGAACGCGGTTTGGCGGACAGGAAGTTCGAATACGAATCCACCGGCGGCACCACCCAGTCGCCCATGACCGTTATCATGGAGGAGGGGTGGTGGAACGCCCAGACTGAGCGCGCGTACCGGGCATCGCCGATTCTCCGCCAGTTTGTCGGGCGCCGTTACCGGAAGTGCGTCCTCGCGCCTGTGGGCTGCTCGAGCAACCTGTGCCCCTATGAGGATCACCCTTTCCCCAACCGATACTTTGACGGCGTGGTTTATCTGAATCTGAGCAGCGATCCCTTTGTCTTTCCGGAGAGCGAATGGGATCGCATTGTGCTGGAGCTGCAGGCGGTTCAACCCGAGGTGATCGAAGGTGAACCGGTCTATCTTTCGCTTCTGGCGCGAGCGGTGAAGCGGCGCGGCGTGAATATTTCCAGTGTTCGCGCCGTCATCCTCACCTACGGCAAAGCCAGCTGGCAGCACGGCCGGCGGATCGCCGAGCAGTTTCCCGCGCCACAGGTGGATCTCTATGGCTCGACGGAGGCGGGATACCTTTTTGTTGGAGAGGCCTTCAAGGACGATTCCCAGGTGATCGATTCCAACGCGTTCATCGAACTGGCCTCTTATCGCGATCTGCCCGATGTCTACCAGATATTGGTCACCACACGCGATCGTGAGGCCATGCCGCTGCTGCGTTATCACACTGGCGACATCGTTCAGCGCTTTCCGACCGGCTACCGGCTGCTGGGACGTGAAGGAAATCTGTATTTCCGTTCAGATGGGTCGTTGATGTCGCCGTCCGACATCGATGCGGCGCTGCCTGCGGGCTTTGAGTGCTGGCATTACTCGCTGGTTCAGGCGACCGACACGCGCTGGGACTTCCATTACGTCGCTGATGAGACGGCGGATCATTCGGCACTGGAGCAAGCCGTAGCACGCTGCATCGGAGCTGACGCGAGAGTCGTCGCCTTTCGCAAGCGTTTCATTGCGCCGGCGGCGAGCGGCAAGTTCGCGCTGCTGAAGCCCCTCGCGCGATAGCGCACGTATTGGGGGGAGTTAGATCCGGCGGTGTGACGCGGCGCGCGTTCCCTGGGCATGACAAAGCATGCCCCTCCAGCGGAGGGGGGATGCAAGGACTGATGGAGGGGCACGCTCCGTCGTGACCTGGGATCGCGCATCGCGGAACAGCGCCGGAAGATCCTCATGCGGAGGACGGAGGGAGAGAAGGGTGGCTCGGGCTTCCAGCCCGCAGTCATCTTGAGGATCAATGGGAAGGTGGAATGCAGAGGTCGGAGATCGGAATGGTTTCACGCGAAGCCGCGGAGCACGCGGAGAAAAGGAAGAGGGAGAAGGGAGGATGCTTGCATGCTTCGTTGTGCCGGGCTTCTCGATTCATTTAGGTCGGCTAATATGCTGCCTTCATGCAGGCGCGCCCATCCCGGGACCTTTACATTCGAGCCACTGAAATTGTAGTATCGCCATGTAACCCGGAGCGCATTTTCCTCAATGCCTTTGCACAGGATCGCTGGACTTCATTCACGATGAGCCTAATCGGCAACCTCTTCAGCTCGACTGTCGGCCGCAAATTCCTGATGGCGGTCACAGGCATCATTCTCGTCGGATTCGTGATTGGGCATCTGGTGGGCAACCTCCAGGTCTTCGGCCATCCGGACAAGATCAACGGCTACGCGCAGTTTCTCCATTCGCTCGGGCCGACGCTGTGGGCCGTCCGGATCGGGCTCCTTCTTGCGGCGGTCATTCACATCTGGGCGGCAATCGCACTCACACGAACCAATGCGCAGGCCCGTGGCGCCCAGCACTACGGCGTAAACAAGTGGATTCGCGCACCCTTCGCCTCGCGATACATGCGCCTGACCGGTCTGGTCGTACTCGCCTTCATTGTTTATCACCTCGCGCAGTTCACATTCGGATTTGCGTCGTCGGCCTCCTTCAAGGGTCACCTTCCCGAGTACACGATGACCTCCACATTCCATGTGCTGGGATTTCCCGCCGTCGAGAAGGGCAGTTCCGTCAACGATGTCTACAGCATGGTTTTCTATGGATTTCAGAGCCCGGTCATCTCCCTGTTCTACATCCTTGCCGTCGGATTCCTCACACTTCACCTGCTCCATGGATTTCAATCCGTGTTCCATTCCTTCGGCTGGCACAATGCATCCTGGGCGCCGGCGCTTCGTGCGGTGACCATCATTCTCTGCGTTGGATTCTTTCTTGGGAATGCATCGATGCCTGCGGCAATATTGTCTGGCTGGCTCAAACCCTCGCCAGGGACACAGGTTGCGGCACATCCCCGCGTGGCTTTGGGCGGAACGCCCTGAGCCGGAGCATCGCAACACCGGTCAGGCAGCAGTTATCAACCAACGAATGTCCGAGCCACGCTGAACCTTCCACCCATGGCCAAACTTGAATCCAGGATTCCTCCCGGTCCCCTCCCTGAAAAGTGGCGCAGGCACAAGGCCGACATGAAGCTCGTCAATCCGGCCAACAAGCGGAAGTACGAGGTGATAGTTGTCGGTGCCGGCCTGGCGGGCGCATCCGCCGCGGCCACATTGGGTGAACTCGGTTACAAGGTCAGCTGCTTTGTCTTCCACGACAGCCCGCGCCGGGCGCATTCCATCGCCGCCCAGGGCGGCATCAATGCGGCCAAGAATTACCAGAACGATGGCGACAGCGTGTACCGGCTTTTCTATGACACGGTGAAGGGCGGCGACTATCGCTCGCGCGAGGCCAACGTGCACCGTCTGGCCGAGGTTTCGGTCAACATCATCGACCAGTGTGCAGCGCAGGGCGTCCCGTTCGCGCGGGAGTACGGCGGGCTGCTTGCCAACCGCTCCTTCGGCGGCGCCCAGGTTTCGCGGACGTTTTATGCGCGCGGGCAGACGGGCCAGCAGCTCCTGCTCGGAGCGTATTCCGCGCTTTCCCGCACCGTTGGGCAGGGGCTTGTCAAGCTTCACACGCAGGAGGAAATGTGCGACCTCGTTGTGATCGGTGGCCAGGCCAAGGGGATCATCACTCGCAACCTTGTCACCGGAAAGATCAGCCGCTGGTCCGCCGACGCCGTCGTTCTCGCCACGGGCGGCTACGGCAATGTCTTCAACCTTTCCACCTACGCTCGCGGATCGAACGCCACGGCAATCTGGCGTGCCTACAAGCGCGGCGCGTGTTTTGCCAATCCCTGCTACACGCAGATTCACCCGACCTGCATCCCGGTTTCCGGAGACTACCAGTCCAAGCTGACCCTGATGTCGGAGTCGCTGCGCAACGACGGGCGCATCTGGGTGCCCAAGCGGAAGGAGGACTGCCGGAAGGATCCCGCCTCCATTCCGGACGAGGATCGCGACTACTACCTCGAGCGAATCTATCCCAGCTTTGGCAACCTCGCGCCGCGTGACATCTCATCACGCGCGGCCAAGCGGGTGTGTGACGAGGGGCGCGGTGTGGGGGAGAGCGGGCTCGGTGTCTACCTGGACTTCTCCGATGCGATCAAGCGACTGGGCGAGGATGCGGTGCGCGAACGCTATGGCAACCTGTTCGACATCTATCACGAGATCACGAACGAGAACGCCTATCGCACGCCCATGCGCATCTATCCCGCGGTGCATTACACCATGGGCGGCCTCTGGGTGGACTACAACCTCATGTCGAATCTGCCGGGTCTTTTCGTGCTCGGTGAGGCGAATTTTTCGGATCATGGCGCCAATCGCCTGGGCGCGTCGGCGCTGATGCAGGGGCTTGCCGATGGGTATTTTGTCGTTCCCTACACGATCGGCGACTACCTGGCCTCCCAGAAACCCGGCTCACGCCCATCGACGGATGCGCCGGAGTTCAAGCAGGCGGAGGACAATGTGACATCGATCATTCGCCGGCTTCTGGGCGCGAAGGGGACCCATCCTGTCAGCCATTTCCACAAGCGGCTCGGCCACATCCTGTGGCAATACTGCGGGATGTCGCGCACGAGGGAGGGGCTTGAAACAGCTCTGAGGGAGATTCCGAAACTGCGCGAAGAGTTCTGGGCGACCGTGAAGATTCCCGGCTCCGCAGACACACTCAATCAGTCCCTGGAGGTGGCGGGTCGTGTGGCCGACTTTCTCGAACTGGGGGAGCTGATGTGCAGGGACGCCCTTTCCCGCGAAGAGAGCTGCGGCTGTCACTTCCGCGAGGAGTACCAGCACCCGGACGGAGAATGCAAACGCGACGACGAACGGTTCGCCCACGTGGCCGCGTGGGAATACCAGGGTGCGGACAAGGAGCCTGTGCGGAACGTCGAGCCGCTGACCTACGAGGTCGTGAAAATGAGCATGCGCAACTACAAGTGATCCTGCCCGGTTTCCCTGAATTTCCTCATCATGGTCGCCAACGTTTCCAATACCAACTTTTCCGTGACCCTGCGCGTCTGGCGCCAGGCGGGTCCGGGGCAGCCGGGCCGCTTCGTCGATTATCCCGCGAAGCATGTGAACCCGAACATGTCGATTCTTGAGCTCCTTGATGTTGTCAACGACGAGTTGACGATCAAGGGCGAGGAGCCGATCGCCTTTGCCCACGACTGTCGGGAGGGCATCTGCGGCACGTGTTCGCTGATGATCGATGGCAAGCCTCATGGTCCGAACCAGGGAGTGGCCAGTTGCCAGACCTACATGCGCAGCTTCAGGGACGGCGAAGTCATTGTCATTGAGCCCTTCCGCGCCGCGCCTTTCCCGATCGTCAAGGACCTGGTTTCGGATCGCAGTTCATTCGACAGGATCCAGCAGGCGGGTGGTTTTATCTCCGTGCGAACGGGAGCGGCACCGGATGCCAATTCGATTCCGGTTCCGAAGGACGATGCCGAACTCGCGATGGATGCGGCGGCGTGCATCGGCTGCGGAGCCTGTGTTGCCGCCTGCAAGAATCGTTCGGCCGTTCTGTTCGTCGCCGCCAAGGTTTCCCACCTGGGCCTGATGCCACAGGGCCAGCCGGAGCGGGACAGCCGCGTGCTGGCGATGGTCAACACGGCTGATGAACTGGGATTCGGTAGCTGCACGAATCAGGGAGAGTGCAGCGCCGCGTGTCCCAAGATGATCAGCCATGATTTTATTGTCCGGCTGAACCGCGATTATCTCTCAGCCAGTTTCCGCTCCGCATTCCGGGCCCCCACCGCCAGCGCCGGCCATCAGGCCGGTTGAGGCAGGGGTGCATAACCGGCGGAGGGAAACCGACCAATCCTGGAGGGGCACGCTCCGTCGTGACCTGGGGACGCGCATCGCGAAACAGCGCCGGATTGTTTAACGCGAAGGCGCAAGGACGCGAAGGCATCGCGAGAATGGCGGGAGGGGGAAGCGAATCATGACGAGGGCTGGAATCCCACCAGGTCCACCGAGCCCTGGTGTTTCGCCCTGATTTCCATGGTGTCCTCGCCCGCTTCAACATACAGGGTGCTTTCAATGCGATAGCTGGCCTGGGGATGTTGCGCGATTTCGCGCAGGGTGGCCATGCCGTCAGCCTTTTCCAATGGCAGGACAATCTCCTGGTTCGCCGTGCTCAGCGGGGGGATTCCGACCGGCTGCTCATTCCGGAAATCGGCGATCAGCCTGTCGTTCAGATAGAGCTTGTGGCGCGCGCGGGAGAATCCAATCGGAACGACATTCTCATTCGTGAACCGAAGCGTCATGAGCACTTTTGCATCGGGCTTGCCGGGCGGGACTGCGCGGATGCTCAGGACGGATGCCGTGACCCCTCCGAGCTTCATGGCCGAGCCGCACCCGGTGAGGACGGCTAGCGACACCAGCCCCAGCAGGCAAAACAAGGGATAGAAACGACGGCGCAACATGCAACCACCATGGAGGATCGTGACTTTGGTCGGCAAGCGGCGAGTGCCGCAAACCTCAACAAAGGCCGCCTCAGCGGCAGGCAACTCCGCCCGATTGATGTCCGGGCATCAAAACATCGACAGCGCACGAGCGCTTTCGATTCCCACCCAGACGACCGCTGTCAGGACCAGGCCGGCAACCAGCGCCCGCAGTATCCTCTGCCGGCGCAGGCGCGCATCGTGGACATCCGGATTGTTTACCCGCCCGAGCCCCTGCTGGGACATGAAACTGACGAACTGGGCATTCCGCAGGGTTGTGCGCCGGATTCGCGAATTGTCCACCTTGCCGAAACGGTAGGTGGGACGGTGAAACAGGATGGTGAAAAGGCGGCGAAGCACGGTGGCGGCGGTTCCTAAATTTTGATTGGTTTTTTCAACGGGAAAGCAGCAGGGTCGAGCCCAATCCACGCATTTCAGAGTTTTTTGCCGGTTTTCACCCCATGCATTACTTTCGCTACGTCGGGCAAAATCTTTACTGCGAATCCGTGGATCTCTCCGAGGTCGCGCGTCTCTACGGAACACCGACCCATGTTTACAGCGCTTCCACGATTTCCGAGAACTTCACGCGGCTGAAAAACGCGCTCGACGGGCTCGATGTGCAAATCTGCTACGCGATGAAAGCGAACTCGGCGCTCGCTGTTCTGCGGCTCTTTTCGAATCTCGGGGCGTCCTTCGATCTGGTCAGCGGCGGAGAGCTGCGGCGGGTGCTCGCCGCCGGGGGCGATGTTCGGAAAAGCGTGTTCGCCGGAGTGGGCAAGTCCGAGGAGGAGATCGCGCTGGCGCTTGAGAGCGGCATCTTCGCCCTCCACGTGGAGAGCGACCCCGAGATGGCCCGCATCAACCATGTTGCCGGCAAGCTCGATCTGAAGGCTCCCATCGCAATTCGCATCAACCCGGATGTCGACGCGGGCACCCACGCCAAGATCACCACGGGAAGGTCCGCCAACAAATTCGGCATCCCGCTGGATCTGGCGTCGGCCGCCTTTCAAGCGGCCTCCCGGTATCCGCACCTGCTGGTCCGTGGTGTCCAGATGCACATCGGTTCCCAGTTGACCGACGCCGCGCCATTCATCGAAGCGGTGAAGCGGGTGGCACCGTTCGTGAGTCAGTTGAAGAACAAGCACCCCCTTGAGTATTTCTCGATCGGCGGCGGCATCGGAATTGTGTACCGCGAGGCGCTGGCAAGCGGTCAGGCGGACTGGTGGGACTCGCAGCCGACCGGCGAGCGCCCCATCACCCCGGAAGTTTACGGAGCGGGGCTTGTGCCGCTGCTCGAGCCACTGGGATTGAAGATTCTCGTCGAGCCGGGTCGTTTTCTCGTGGGCAATGCCGGTGTCCTCCTTTCCCGGGTCGAGTACCTGAAGCGCGGCAGGGATAGAAACTTCCTCATCATCGATGCCGCCATGAATGACCTTGTGCGACCGGCGATGTACGACGCCTTCCACGAGATCGTGCCGCTCCACCGGGACACCTCGCGCCCTGCGTTGGTCGCCGACATTGTCGGGCCGATTTGCGAGAGCAGCGACTGTTTCGCGAAGGATCGCCAGATGCAGCAGGTCGGCGAGGGTGAATACGTGGCCATCATGAGCACCGGCGCCTATGGCTACACGATGGCCAGCCGCTACAATTCGCGCTCGCTGCCCGCGGAGGTTCTGGTCAAGGGGAGCGCGTTCGAGCTCATCCACGGCCGCGAGTCCTTTGAAACCATGACCGCCGGCGAGCGCATCCCGACGTTTCTTGCGTGAGGCTCTCGCAGGCGATTGTGGTTCCGGCGGATTTTCTGCGATCCATGAACGGCGACGATTTCGCTACCACCGCCGCGCGGGATGGGTTCTAATCCCGGCATGAATTTTCTCGTGATTGGCGCCGGCGCATGGGGGACCGCGTTCGCGATCCATCTCGTGAAGCAGGGTCATTCCGTGGCACTTGCGCCGCGCCGCTTCGAGCACGCAGTCGCCCTTGCCACCTCTTTGGAGAATAGCGACTACCTTCCCGGCATCAAACTTCCGCCCAGCATTCAGGTTGGCCATGAGCTGACCCCTCTGCTGATGGAGGCCGAGGTCGTCCTTCTGGCGTGCCCCTTGCAGTCGCTGCGCGCCACCTGTGAGCGCGTTCGTGACAACCTCGCTCAGGCGACACGCCTGCGATTTCTGATCAGCCTCTCAAAGGGACTCGAACTGCGCACGCACCTGCGTCCGTCCGAGATAGTTGCATCGGTGTTGCCGGCCTATGCGGTGGGTTCCCTCACAGGCCCCACAAACGCTGGCGAGGTATCACGCGGCCTGCCGGCCGCCATGGTTCTGGGCATGACCCGGGTCGATGCGTCAGTCGCTTCCCTTCAGGCGGAACTGAGCGGTCCATCGTTGCGGGTCTATACCAGCACGGATCTGCCCGGAGTTGAATTCGGCGGGAGCTTGAAGAATATTTATGCCATCGCGGCGGGCTGTTCGGATGGGCTCCGGCTGGGCGACAACGCCAAGGCCGCGTTGATGACGCGGGCGCTCGCGGAGATGGTGCGCCTGGGTGTGGCCTTGGGAGCGCAGCGCGAAACGTTTTATGGCCTGAGCGGTTTTGGTGATCTGGTCGCCACCTGCGCCGGTTCGTGGAGTCGCAACCGGGGCTTCGGCGAACAGCTTGGACGGGGTAGGAGCGCCGCTGATCTCCAGAGTGAGAGCCGGTTCGTCGTGGAGGGCTACCGCACCACTGAATCGTTTTACGGTCTCTGCCGCGAACGAGGCATCGACGCCCCCATTCTGACCGAGGTCTATCGCGTCCTGTACGAAAACAAAACGCCCGCCGCCGCCCTCGCCGCTTTGATGTCGCGCGACCTGAAAAAGGAATGAGGCGAGCGGGTGTCCAGCGGAGGGTTTTTTCGAATTGGAGGGGCACGCTCCGTCGTGACCGGTATCTTCTTCTGTCCCGCTTTCCATCCGTGCAATCTGCGCCATCCGTGGTCAAACGGATCGGATCCATGGTTCACACGCGCGCGGCTCCGGCTGCGGCGGGATTGAAAGGGAAGGCTTCGCCAAAGGGTGCGGTCAGAACTGACTCAACGCTCACCTGACCCTCACGGATTTGCAGGGTCGGCCAGCCCTGGGCCGATTTGACATACAGGTCACCGTGATGCTGCAGCACGAGTTCCTGGATTGAAACGGGCCAGGCTGAGAGACCGGAAAAATAGTGGTGTCCGTTGCGCTCCACGCTGGTGATCCCCAGCACCGCCTGTACGGCGAGGTCCTGCAACTGTCCGACGGGACCGACATTGGAAAGGTCCTCCCCGCTCATCCGCCAGGCCTGCTGCGGTTTTGTCTTTCGAAGCGACGCCATGTGGCAGGCATTGATCAGGCCCTTGAAAACGCCCTTGCAGTTCTTGTGGCTCGTCCCGCTGTAGCCAAGCGCCAGAGCCCGCGGCAGGCTTTCGAGCGTGGCATCGGATTCGTCGATGATGATCGGCGGACGCCCCGGCCAGCGCTCGACCAGCGCGCCGATTTCGTCGCTGAGGGCGAGATCGCGGTGAAAAGGTTGCTCAACGAAGAGAAGTCCGCGACGCAGCGGCTCCAGGCGGGGCTCTCCAATCACGCCCTCCCAGAAAGTGCGAAATGCATCGACTGACTTGAAGCCCTCGTTTCCGTCGAGCGTGCAAACCCAGCCCGGCGCGGCGCAGCGCTCGAGCACCTCGACGATGCGAAGCAGCCGCTCCCGGTCAGCGCCGCCTCCCACCTTGAGCTTGAAGTGGCGCAGGCCGTACGCCGCGATGCTCGCCTCGAGGGACTGTGGAAGGCCGTCGTTCACCCGATCCGCTGCGGTCACCTCGCTCTCCTGGAGAATGTCAACCATGCCCACCGTGTGCCGCGCGAACACCTGCCGCGGTGGTGTGGCGGGCAGCCAGTCGCGCGCCTGCGTTCCTGCCAGCTCCGACCGCACCGCGCCAAGATCAATGCCGAGCAGATTGTCGCGCACGGCGGCGGCGAATGTCTGCTTGTGCGCCCGGCAGAACGCATCAATCACGGCGCGCTCGACGAGCGAGGTGCCGAAGTGGGCGAGCAGCGGAGGGATGCCCGCCGTCCTCGCCCATTCCGCCTGCGCCAGATAAAGTTCGTGCCACCACGCGAACACCGTCGCCGCGTTCACCTTCGATGCCAGTGCCATGGCGTTGCGGATCACGAACAGCATTTCATCGATCTCCAGACGCGGATCCTTCGTCGGATCCTTGGTGAACCACTTCGGTGGCAGGTGGTCCGCGGCGACTCCCACACCGCTCGCGCCTCCCGGGAACTCCACCCGCGCCTGAAGGAACACGTGCGGAAGTTCAGTCATCGTCACAATGCCGTACTTGAACGGCATGCGTGCGTGCAGATGAGCGCGCCAGAGGGAGGTTTCAACGATACGCATGGGAGAAGGAACAAGCGAAGTACCGGCCGGAGCGGCGTCCGCCAATAACAATCAACCGCGAATACCGTGGAATTCGCGGTTGTCCTGCCGATCGCTCGCTGTCGCCTCAATCCAAGCCGCTGACCGTGACATCCGAAGGATAGTCAATGCTGACCTTGAGCGGGAAATCGCGCTTTTCGCCTGCCTTCATGTCCACGCGCCACACCAGGCGTCCCTCGGCATCACGCGTGATTTCCTTCTGACTTTCCGAGGTGCCAATGTCACGCTCCGCCGGAGCCAGGAGTTTCACCACGATTTTTTCGTCGCGCGAGACGGGAACCGCCTCCTTGAAAACCACGCGTTCCGCGGACTTCTTGTTGTTGGTGATGGTGACCAGAAATTCGTAGGTCACCCGGCGCCCCTTGCTCATGAGACCGGTGTCTTCGGCGAAACGGTTGACGAGCCTGCGTTTGATTGAGATTCCATCGTCCGCGCCGAAGGCGAGGTCGAATTTTTCCCCGGGCATGAGGGTCTTGATTCGACCGGTGGCGACAAAACTGCCGTCCACAAACGTGTTCACCGGGCCCGCCAGCAGGGGGAAATCGGTTCCATTGGTGACGGAGGCGTTGAGGAATGCGGCCTCGAGGAGCTTGGGCGTCGATTCGTAGTGCAGCGTCGCCGGCAGGCGAGTCTGCGTGATCGGAACCCGCTGGGCGGCGTTGTCGCTCGGCAGGGTGACCGGTGTGGCGATGCGGAAGGTGGCGCGTGTTGCGCCGCCTTCGAGAGCGGCCTGCGCGAAGGCGGCGTTCTGCATTTCCGGCTCGGCCTTGTCGGCCATGGCGGCGGCCTCCGCGACCGCGCCGACCCGTGATTCAAACGCGACCTTGGATGCCGACCGCGAAAGGACGGCGGTCGGGTAGGGCAGGGGTCGATACACATCGACAATCCAGAGCGGGAGCTCCGGCGCGCCGCCGCCCTGGCTTGGCCGTGCCGTGGACAAAGTGAGGGCGATGGCGTCCCAGTCCTCGCCGGTGCCGTTTCTCACCGAGCCGAAATAGCCGAGTTCGACGCTGCGATTCTCAGAGTGAAGCCGCGCATCATAGGTCGGACTCCATGAGGCGCCCGGCACCGCATAGGACAGCGATACGTCCAGTCTTCCCGCCGAAGCTGCGGCGACGCGGATGGTGACCGTCTTGAAGCTGCGCGCTGCGGACTGCTGGCTGCGCAGCAGATTGAGCTGCGCCTCCAGGGCGGTTGTCTTGGCGGCGAGTTCCTCGCGCTGGCGGCCCAGCGCGTTCTGGTCGTTGGTGAGGCGGGAGAGGTTTTCGAACTGGAAGGAAAGCAGTTTCTGCCATTCATCGAATCCGGTTCTTGGGCCGGGTGAAGCCGCGTCGCGCGGCGGAGGCGAGGTCACAGCGGCTTCAATTCGCGAGAGCAGCGCCCGTTGCTGGTCGATGAGGGTGAGGCGGCCCTTGAGGTCCTCATCTTGTCGTTTGAGACCCTGCAATTCCTCCTCGATGGCCTTGATGCGGGGATTGAGCGTGGCCTCGACGTAGGTCTGGCGGGCGGAAACGTCGATGAGCGTGACCGCAGCGGTGCCCCGCGCATTGACCTGCAGCGAGGCGTCGAGTAGTCCGGCGGGCAGTCTTGAAAAGACCACTTCGGACTCGCCGGCGGGCAGGTCGGTTTGCGCATTGCGTGTCACCACGGCGCGATCGAGGTAGACCGACGCGGCGGAGATGCGCGACTCAACCGGCACCGCGGCCGCAAACGTGAATGTCGTTGCTGTGAAGGTGGCGGCAAGAACCGCCGCCAGGAGATGACCATTGGGTTTCATGGGAAGAGATATGGGACCGTATTCCCAATCAAACGATCCGTCCGCCAAAATCTTAGGAGGAAACAACAGATCGCTTGGATGAAAACCGGATGGGAGGCGAGGGAGTCGGGGGTCGCGAAACAGCGCCCCGGAGGTTTAACGCGAAGCAGCGGGGACGCGAAGGCAGAGCGAGAATAGCGGAGTGGTTCCATTCCGATGGAGGGGCACGCTCCGTCGTGACCTGGGGACGCGCATGGCGAAACAGCGCCAGTTCATTTGATCCCAGCAACCCAGAGCGGAACCACGGACTACGACCGCACCCAATCCACCCAATCCGTGCATTCCGTGCACTCTGTGGTTGAAAGAATTGGGATATTCATGCCTTGAAAAATGTTCGGTTCTGGCCGTGGCTCAGAGGCCCCGCTTATGCACTCCGATTCCACCCTTACCCGCCGCACATTCCTCAAAACCGCCGGGGCTGTCGGGCTCACGGCCCCCCTGTTTGCGAAGAACCTGATTTCGGCGCCTGCGAGCAAGACGCTTCGGCACGCCAGTTTCGGCGCATCGGGCATGGCCTGGGCGGACATCCGTTCCATTTGCAGCAACCCTTTTGTCAAGCTGGTCGCCGTGGCCGAAGTCGATGAAACCAAGCTGGCGGAGCTCAAGGCCTGGTTCCCCGAGACGCGCGTGTATCAGGACTGGCGCGAGCTGCTGAGGAAGGAGAAGGACAACATCGACTCCGTCAACGTGTCGACACCCGACCACATGCATGCGCCGATCGCGCTCTCCGCGATGCAGCTCGGCAAGCATGTCTACTGCCAGAAACCGCTCGCGCACGACATCCATGAGACACGTGTTCTGACCGAGTACGCGCGCAGGAAGAAGCTTGTCACCCAGATGGGCATCCAGATCCACTCCGAGAAGGTCTACCGGCAGGCGGTGGCTATTGTGCACAGTGGAGTGATCGGCAAAATTCGGGAGGTGCACACGTGGAGCAACAAGAAGTGGGGCGACGTCGGTCCGCCGCCCTCCTGGACGGATCCGGTTCCGTCGACGTTCCGGTGGGACCTCTGGCTGGGCGTATGCGAGGATCGACCCTACGTCGGAGACGCCTATTATCACCCGGGCAACTGGCGGCGGCGGCTCGATTTCGGCACGGGAACTTTCGGCGACATGGGCTGCCACATTTTCGATCCTGTTTTTGAGTCGCTCGGCCTCACCGCCCCGATCTCGGTGCGATCCGAAGGGCCTGCGCCCGATCAGTGGAACTGGTCGACAGATGCGCGCATCCACTACGTTTTTCCTGGCACGAAATACACCGAGGGAAAGACCGTTCCGATCACCTGGTACGATGGAGATCAGCGCCCGCCGGCTGAAATTCTCGCGCTCGCGGAAGGCACGCAGGCCGCTGTCACGGACACGTCCAGCAACAATCGCAAGAGCATCTTCGGTCAGGGCTCGATCCTGATCGGCACCAAGGGAGTCCTGCATGTGCCGCATATCAACACTCCCCGCCTCTTTCCCCGACAGCAGTTCAAGGACTACGTGCTACCCGATGAAAAGGGAGCCCACCACTGGACGCAATGGGCGGAGGCATGCCTGTCAGGCGCGACTCCGAGCGCCCAGTTCGACTATTCAGGACCCCTGACCGAGGCGGTTCTTCTCGGCAGCGTGGCCGTGCGGTATCACCAGACCACGCTGAAATGGAACGCGAGGAAGCTGCAATTCGACAACCTGAAGGAAGCCAACCAGCATCTGCGCCGGACGTATCGAAAGGGATGGGAGGTTGCCGGTTTGTAGTTGAGCCTCAACTACACGGGATGCCGCTTCGCCGCCGGATTCCTTCGCGGCGGTTCAGCTCTCATGGGCCTTGCGCTGCTCCGTGTAGAGCGAAACCAGCGCGGCTCCGATCGCCTGCGACAGCTCGCCGAGGGTCGCCTCGACGATCTTGATGTTCTTCCGCTGCCCCGGGAAAAGGTAGGGCCGGGCCGCGGCGCGTATGCCATCGAGGTATCTGGCGCGGAACTCGGGGGTTGTGGACTCCGGGTCAATCAGTCCGCCACCGATCACGAAATACTCCGGATCGAGGGACACCGCGAGCGCTGCGACATGGTACCCCAGGGCCTTCGCCTGGATGTCGAAGATCTCGAGCGCAAGCGGATCCCCCTTTTGCGCACGCGTGCGAAGGGAAAGCACCTTTTCCTTGGTCGACGCCGTTGATGTGGCGAGTTCATGGCCCGGATGTTTCTTGAGCACGTCCTCGAGCAACTGCGGAAGGCCCGAGATGGTGGTATAGGCCTCGATGCAGCCCCAGTTGCGGCCGCAACCGCAACGGTAGGGGCGGAGCCCGAGCAGTTGCAACGCAGCGGGCATGTGACCGGCCTCCATGCCGGCAAAGTTGTCGCCATCCAGCGGGAATCCGTGCGGATCGACGTAGGCGCAGCCGAGGCCTGAACCTGGTGCAAGCATCACGACACCCGCCTTCTTCTTGCCGCGCACGCGCGCGGCTTCGGCAACTCCGCCGTAGTTGCCGTCATTGCCGACAATCAGGGGAATCGGTCGGCCCGCCTTGGCGGCGAGCGCCGCGCTGTATTCAGCGTGAAAGTTCCAGCCCGTGAAGGCGTCGGGCAGGTTGGCCGACTTGTCGAGGACGCCGTAGCTTTGATAGGGACCGGGTATGGCCAGGCCGACGCCGCGAACCTGGTCCCAGGTCAGATTGTTGTCCGCGAGAAAGCCGGCCGCTCCCTCAACCCATCCCGCGATGACCGCCGCGGTGCCCGCCTGGGAGTTGGTCGAGCTTTGCCTCAGCTTGTGCGAGATGATTGAACCGTCGGCGCGCACGCCGCCGGTCTTGGAAGTGGTCGCACCGCTGTCCGTTCCAATATGGATGCCCTCGGATTTGCTCATAGGTAGGAACGTGAATCGTTTGCGCTCGCGGGCGGTTGGTCAATTCCGGACGCGGCGTATTGGGGGATCCCGGAGCCAGGGTTGTGCAATCCATGAAAGCGGATATGCTTGGCCAGCGACAGACACGCGGCGGAGGGGTTCGGTACGGTTGGCGATCAACGGTCCGCTGCCTGGATGACGCCTGTGCATCCAACTCTCTTTTGAAGGCAAGCTCAACGACAGGAAAAGCTATGGCGATGTTTTCAATCGGTGACCATGTCCGCTGGAATTCCGAGGCAGGCTGGGTGAGCGGCCGGATCATCCGAATTCACGAAGCGGATTTTGACTACAAGGGTCACCGCCACCGTGCGTCTCGGGAGCACCCGCAGTATGAAATCAAGAGCGACAAGACTGATCATATTGCTGCCCACCGGGGAGAGGTTCTGACAAGAATCGCCTGATTGATGGCGGTGGAATTCACAACCATCGGACACTCCAGCCGCAGCCTCGATGAGTTCATCGGCATGCTACGCGCCGCGGACGTCACTCTCTTGGTCGATGTCCGCTCCTTTCCCCGATCCCGGGCGAATCCCGCATTCAACATTGACTGTCTGCCGGCGGAGCTTGAGCGAGCGGGAATCGGCTATCGTCACTTTTCCGCACTCGGTGGACGACGATCGAAGCAGCGCGCGGTCGATGAGGGAGTGAATGCGCTGTGGCGAATGCCGAGTTTCCACAACTACGCGGACTATGCGCTCGGGGAGGAGTTTGGCACTGCATTTGACGAGCTTGTACGGCTTGGGCGCAGCCGCCGCATCGCCTTGATGTGTGCGGAGGCGGTCTGGTGGCGGTGTCATCGTCGCATCATCACGGACTATCTTCTGCTGAACGGCCATGCGGTGATACACCTGATGTCCCCTGGCCGATCCGAAGCCGCGACGCCGACGCCGGGGGCCCAGCGCACCCGGGAAGGGAAGGTCATCTATCCGGCAGGACCAATGAAGGCGGAATCGCTCAATGCGTGATTAACCCACCGCCGGATTGAGCGGCAGGTAGTTGAACCACAGATACGGATGGCTGCGGACCAGGGTTTCCAGCAGCGCGAGGACGGCTTGAAAATGCCTGTGGGCCGCCTCGAGGTTCTGTTCGCGTGTGAGTGCCGCGCTGGCGCGAAACACCGGGGATGAAAACACCCGGATGCTTTCGGGATCCTTCGTGGGAATCGCCAGACAGAAGACCACCGGGCGGTCGAAAAGCAGCGCCAGATGGTAGATCGTGAAGGGAAAAAGGCGGCGCGCGCCCAGAAAATCAAAGGCCTCCGTGCGCGCGCTGTGGTCGATGCGGTCGCATTTCAATGCCACGGAGCGGCCCGCCTCGATCGCGCCCTTGAGCGCGAACAGCAGCTCGCGCGGATCGTTGACCCAGAGGTAGGCCACCTTGTCGCCAAAGCGCTCACCGAGGAGTCGCGTGTCCTTCGAATTCTCCACCTGCAGACGGAGAATCGACATGCGCTGATCGCGGTCGCTGAGCAGATAACCGAGCAGATCCGAACTGCCGAAATGGAATGTGCCGAACAGGGCCGGCCGTCCGGAGTCCACGAGGGCGTTGAACTCATCCGCATGAGCGGGCTCGAGCACGCAGCGCATGCGTGATCCGGCCCCGGTGCGGAGCTTCACCATCAGGAAATCCATGAACGCCGCGAAATGCCGGTGCTCCTCGATGAGCCGCGGGCGGCGACGAAGGACAACCGACAGGTATTCCTGCGAGGCCTGGCGCTGCCGCGGCATGCGCGCGAGCGCGATCCAGGTTCCCGTTGTCATCACCAGCCGGAAAAGCCAGCGCGGCCACCAGCGATCGGCCCAAAGGAGAAAGCCATAGCCCCAGCCGGGACCCGGATTTCGGGGTTTGGCGGACGGTGCAGTCATCCGCGGACAATCATCACCTACGCCTTGCCGGCGGAGTGGGAGTGAATAAAGGCGGCGATCGTTCGCACGTTTGCTAGCGCGTTGCGCGACTCCTCGCTGTTGCCGATCTTCACTCCGAATTCCTTTTCAAGCGCGAGGACAAGCTCCAGCGCGTCGATCGAGTCGAGTCCGAAGCGCGGTGAACCAATCAGCGGCTCGTCGTCGGGAATGTCCTCGGGCCTGACGTCCTCCAGCTTCAGCGTGGTGACAATCAGGGTCTTGAGTCGGAGCAGGAGCGGGTCTGACATGATCGGGAACTCAGTGGTTCAGATAAATCCTCGGCTGGCAAACACACGCGCAACTCAACGTGCCTTGCGCAGCAGATGGCAGACATTGCTTCCGCCGAAACCGCTGCTGTTGTTCAGGACCAGGGAGGGCGCTTCGTCGAGAGACTGCCGCGGCAGGTCCAGACCCTCGCACACGGGGTCAATGTTTTCCAGGTGCGCGCAGCCGGGTATGAATCCCTCGTCGAGGGCAAGCACGCAGAACGCGGCCTCCATCGCGCCGGCGAGGGAGAGCCCGTGACCGGTCAATGCCTTGGTGCTGGAGATGCGAGGTCGCGCGCCGCCTTGGGTGAAAACGGCCTGGAGCGCCAGCGCCTCCGAGCGGTCGCCGGCGGGCGTGGAGGTTGCATGGGCGTTGACGTAGTTGATGTCTGCGACGCCGACTCCACCGTCGGCCAGTGTCCTGCGCATGGCTTCGCGCAGACCGGCACCCTCGGGATGAGAGGCGGCGACACTGTGACCGTCACCGGCCTGACCCCAGCCTGCGAGCTCCGCCTGGATGCGGGCCCCGCGGCTGCGCGCGAGGTCGGCGTCCTCAACGACGAGGGCAACCGCACCCCCGGTGCCGACAAAACCATCGCGCCGCTGGTCGAAGGGGCGCGATGCCTTTCCGGGATCGGGATTGGTCGAGAGCGCGCGCAGGCTTGCGAAGGAAAGGATGCTCTCATCCGTCATGTCTTCCGCGCCCACCACGAGCATGCGCCGCTGACGGCCGAGCCGGATCTCGTCCATGGCATAGCCGAGCGCATGGCTTGAGGAGGCGCATGCGGAAACAAAACCGCAGACCGCGCCGGAGATCTTGTGGAAGGCGGCGATGTTGAAGTTCAGCGTACCGGCGATGGATGAAATGATCCCCATGGGATTTCCCCGCTGGCCGCGCGTGGCATGCATGTCCTGCACAAAATGAGAGAGCAGGTATGGCGAGCCCGCGGAGGCGCAGAACAACCCGGTGTCGCCGCCCGCGAGATCCCCGGGCATGAGGCCCGCCTCAAGCAGCGCCTGCTGCACCGCGCACATGGCATAGACTCCGTGAGGGGGCAGACCGCGAAGCAGTTCGCGATCGACGGCGAAGCGGGACGGCCAGCTCCAGTCGCGCCAGCTCGGGGACGGGAACGAAAATCCCTTCAACGTGCCCGCGACTTTCACGGGCAGATCAGGATTGTTGAGAAACTGGTGCGGTTCAAAGCCGTGGCGCAGCTCGCGCAGGCTTTGAATCACTGAACCGCGATCGTTGCCGATGCTCGTGATGAATCCGAGACCCGTGACTACGGGGAGGCGTGCCATGCCGTTGAGAGGGAAAAGCCCGGAGGATGCCGCTCAGCCGGCAGGCGCCGGGGATACCTTCCGGCGGATGAAGCTCCGCAGATCGTCGAGGGTGCGCACCTGCAGAAGCTCCTCATTCGAAATTGTGATGTTGAAGAGTTCCTCTGAGAAGAAGACCACTTCCGTGATGGCCAGCGAGTCGAATCCCAGATCCTCGATCAGACGGGTGGAGCCGGGGAATCCCGAGAGGGGCGCCTCGGTCTTTTTCGGAATGTAATCATCCAATATGGCGAGTATCACGGGATCGAGAACCTCGGGATCGCGGGAGGTTTCGAACGCACTGAACGCATCCTGAACCTCCTGCGAGAAATGGCGGATCTTGTCTCGGGGCGTGCCTGATCGGGAAGGCGGCGGGTCGTTCGATGGCGGGGTGGAAGGTTCCATTGTCGTTGGTGAATGAGGCGGACGAATCAGCGGGCGGGTGGCGGCGCTGAAGGCAGGTCGTCCTCAGGTGTCGGATGATTTGGTTGCTGTGTATTCGCTGAAAAGTCCCAGTTGCGTGTGGCGATTCACCTCCGTCAATCCCACCGATGCAAGAGCGGAAAGAACCGTCTCCGGCACCACGCAGGCGTCCATCGTCTCCCAATAGTAACGCATCATCTCCCGAGCGTCGGCGCTGCGGGTGAACAACTGTGTGAGGGCCGGATAGATGCGCCCAAAATAGGTTTTGAAAGCAAAACCGGAAATTCTGCCAGGCGGCTTTGTCACCTCAAGAATGAGCAGGCGCCCGCCCGGTTTCAGGACACGCCGGTATTCCCGAAATGTCGTTTCGAGATCGGTGACGTGCCGCAAGGCATAACCCATTGTCAGAAAATCGAAGCTGTTGTCATCGAAAGGCAGCGCCTCCGCGCGTCCAACGACGAAGGTTGCATCCAGTTTCCTGCGGGCAACCGAGAGCATGCCCTCGCTGGGATCGAGGCACGTGATGTCTTTCGCGGTTCCCAGGATGCGCGATGCGGCAAGGGCGACCAAACCCGTCCCGCAGGCCACATCGAGCACGCGGGCACCGGATTTCAGGCCATGGCGCTGCTGCACCCATTTGCGGTAAATGCCCCCCGTGCAAAAGAATCCCCAGTCGACGATGCCGTCGTAGTGGCGTGCTCCTTTGTCGAAGAGACGGTTCACGTAATCGGGCTTGTCCGCCAGATTGTCGTATCGGGCTTTTAAGGGCGGATGCGGACGCACTGGAGTTTGATTTACCGGGAGAAAGGCCTGTTGCCAGCCGAAATCCGCGGTGCGCGATGAGAGTCCGCCCAGCCGGGGAGGCTTCCCTTGACCTCCCAGCCGATTGGGCGTTTCTTGTTCCAAATGAAACGGTCGGGCACCCTCATGGCATTTGCGATCACGCTTGTGCCCCTTGCCATGGCGCAAACCGCGACCAAACGTTCTCCCTTCCTGCCACCCGAGTCCCAAGCCGCCGGGCCCGTGGTCGAAAGCTCGTCAGTTGAGTTTCGTGGCGTACTCGTCATGGGAGGACACCAACAGTTCAATTTTTTTGAACCATCAAAACGCCTGAGCACCTGGGTGCGGATCAATGAACCTGGCGCAGCCATCGCGGTGAAGAGCTACGATTCCCACGCAGACACGGTGGTCGTGGAGTTCGGCGGACAGTCGCTCACCCTGGCTTTGCAAAAGGTGAAAATATCAGCCGCTCCCGCCGCTCCGGCGGTGGCACCTACAACTGCAAACGTCCCTGTGCCGCAGCCTGCCGTCGTGCTCAATCCCACTCCGGCGGATGAAGCGAAGCGCCTCGACGCCATCGCCGCCGAGGTGCGGCGTCGCCGGCTGCTTCGCCAGCAGACGACAACCCAGCCGGGGGGAAGCCAGAATTAGGCCGGCCCCGGAAATTTCGGCGCAACAGCGCACTTGCGCGGCCCGTTTTGTCTTTCCACGAGTGGATGAAAATTCAATGCCGCTCGAGCAATGCAATCAATCGAGGTCAATTGACGCTAGACGCGCGGGCCGGTCCCGGCGTTTACTTTCGCCGGTCTCCTATCGATGACAACTGAGCTCCCTCCCGCCATCCAGCACCGGATTCTCAAATGGCGTGGAGCCTGCGTGGCGGTCATCGTGCTGGTCGCGGTCAATTCCTGGGCAGCCGAAACGGTCGACTACTCCCGTGACATTCGGCCGATCCTCTCGGAAAACTGCTTCCAGTGTCACGGTCAGGATCCCGCCAAACGCGAGGCCAAGCTGCGGCTCGATACGCTGGAAGGCCAGCGCAAGGACGACACGGTCGTCCCGGGCAAGCCGGACGACAGCGAGCTGATCTACCGGATTTTTTCCGACGAGGAGGACGTGCGGATGCCACCGCGGAAGTCGCATCGCTCCCTCACCGATGCGCAAAGGAGCCTGCTCCGCCGCTGGGTCGAGGAGGGCGCGCCGTTCTCGCCGCATTGGGCGTTCACGAGGATCGAGCGACCCAAACTTCCCGTCGTGAAACAGAAGGGGTGGGCGGTCAATCCGATCGACCTGTTTGTCCTCGCGAAACTCGAACAGGAGCAGTTGAAGCCTTCAGCCGAGGCAAGCCGTGAGACGCTCATCCGGCGCGTCACGCTCGATCTCACCGGGCTGCCGCCAACGCTCGCCGAGATCGATGCTTTTCTCCGGGATCGCAGGCCGGGCGCTTACGAGCGCGTCGTCGACCGTCTCCTGGCCTCCCCGCGCTACGGAGAGCGAATGGCGCTGCCCTGGCTGGATGCGGCGCGCTATGCGGACTCCAACGGCTTCCAGCAGGACGGCGACACGTTTCAATGGATCTGGCGCGACTGGGTCGTGAACGCGATGAATGCGAACATGCCCTTCGATGAGTTCACGATCGAGCAACTCGCGGGCGACCTGCTTCCAAATCCGACGGTTGAGCAGCGCATTGCGACGGCATTCAACCGCAATCACCTGCTCAACGGCGAGGGCGGTGCGATTCCGGAGGAACAGCGAAATGTCACCCTCTTCGACCGGGTCGACACCACGTCGACAAACTGGCTCGGCCTCACGATGGCCTGCGCCCAGTGTCACGATCACAAGTTCGATCCAATTTCCCAGAAGGACTATTATGCGATGATGGCGGCCTTCAACCAGGTGCCGGAGACCGGCGTCGTTTCGGGCGGAGCCTACAAGGTTCGTGTCGCCAATCCCATCCTTGATCTGATCACGCCGCAGCAGCTCGCGCGCATCGACGAACTGGAGAAGTACCTCGGCTCCCCGCTCGTTGAGGAAAAGGTCAAGGCGTGGATGACGGAATGGGAAAAACAGGTGGTCGCGGATCCAAACTATGACAATGTCGTCATCAAGAAAATCGTTGAGCGCCCGTCGGCGGAGCGAACCGCAACGCAGACCGCAATGGCGCGACGCGCCTTCATTCAGACGCGGCTCAAGGAGATCGATGCGCCGCTTGCCTCGCAGTTTGATGAATTGGAGCTGCTGAAGAACGACGAGCACCCGCGCCTGATGGTCATGGAGGACGGTCCGCATCGCGACACGTTCATCCTTGACCGGGGAAACTACGAGGCACCCCGCGCGAAGGTGGAGTTTGCCACGCCTGAGTTTCTTCCACCGCTTTCCGCTGGTGCTCCCCACAACCGTCTCGGCCTGGCCCGCTGGCTCGTCAGTCCGGAACAGCCGCTGACCGCACGCGTCATCGTCAACCGATACTGGCAGACCTTCTTCGGTCTCGGCCTGATCAAGACCAGCGAGGACTTCGGGGTCCAGGGCGAGCCGCCCGTGCACCGCGCCCTGCTGGACTGGCTCGCCGCGGAATTCCGCGAGAGCGGATGGAACGTCAAGGCGCTGCACCGGCTGATTGTGACGAGCGCGACGTATCGGCAGAGTTCGAAATCGAACAGCATCCTGAACGAGCATGATCCACAGAACAGGCTGTTCGCCCGCGGCCCCCGTTTTCGCCTGCCCGCCATGCTGATCCGGGATCAGGCACTCGCCGTCAGCGGGCTGCTCGTGAACAAGCTTGGCGGCAAGCCGGTGTACCCGTACCAGCCGGCGGACATCTGGGGTTCGCTCGCGATCACGAAGGAACGCGACTTCACCTATCCGCAGTCCCACGGCGCCGACCTGTATCGTCGCAGCCTGTACACTTTCTGGAGGCGGACCGTTGCGCCGGCGAACATCTTCAACGCGTCGTCGCGCAACACCTGTACGGTGCGAACGACGCTCACCAGCACGCCCCTGCATGCGCTGACCACACTCAACGATCCGACGTTCGTCGAGGCCGCGCGCGTGCTCGCAGCTCACGTCATCAAGGATGGCGGGCGACGTTCAACCAGCCGAATACGCATGGCCTTCCGCCTGGTGCTCGCGCGTCAGCCGGATGGCGAGGAGTTGAAACTTCTGAAGACCAGCCTCGGCAGGCAACTGAAACGCTTTCGCGCCGACGCTTCGTCGGCGCGCGAATTCCTGGCGATCGGCGATCATCCGGTCGACCCGTCCATCGACCCCGCCGAGCACGCGGCCTATGCCGCGCTCTGCCTGGCCATCCTCAACCTCGATGAAGCCCTGACCAAGTCATGAATCCGCTTTCCGAACATCACCTTAACCTCACGCGCCGCCAGTTTTTTGGTCGCACCGCGACCGGCATCGGCACGGCGGCGCTCGCCTCGCTGCTGACGCGCCCCTTGTTCTCGGGTGTCGTCAACGGTCCGGCGAAAGGCGCCGCGATCACCGGCCTTCCGCACTTCGCGCCGAAGGCGAAGCGTGTCATCCTGCTCTGGCAGGGAGGCGGTCCCTCGCAGGTGGACCTCTACGACCACAAGCCCCTGCTCGCCAAGCTTCGACTTCAGGAGTTGCCGGAGTCGGTTCGAAGCTCGGCCCGGCTGTCCACGATGACGTCGGGGCAGAAGAAGTTTCCCATTCTTCCCGCGATCAAGCCGTTCAAGCAGTATGGGAAATGCGGGCGCTGGCTGTCGGAGCTGCTTCCCCATATCGGCGAAATCTCGGATGAGCTCTGCTTCATCCACTCCATGCACACGGAGGCGGTCAACCACTCCCCCGGAGTCACCTTCTGCCTAACCGGCTCGCAGATTCCGGGGCGTCCCTCCATGGGAGCCTGGCTCACCTATGGACTCGGCTCGGAGGTGGAGGATCTCCCGGCCTTTGTCGTGCTGACCTCCGCCGACCGGCAGAAGACCTGCGGACAATTGTTCTACGAGCACTACTGGGGAAGCGGCTTCATTCCCTCGAAATATCAGGGCGTGCGTCTGCGCAGCGAGGGCGAACCGGTGCTCTATCTCAACGATGCCCCGGGGCTCGATCGCGCGCAGAAGCGCGCGCTGCTCGACGACATTGCCGCGCTGAATGCGCATCAGTTCGAGCAGCAGGCGGACCCCGAGATTGAAACCCGCATTGCGCAGTACGAAATGGCTTTCAAGATGCAGGCGAGCGTTCCCGGCCTGCTCGACCTCAGCAAGGAGGCGCCGCAGGTGATCGAACGCTACGGGCCGGATGTGCATCGTGCGGGAAGCTATGCGCGCAACTGCCTGCTCGCGCGGCGGCTCGCGGAGCGCGGCGTGCGTTTCATCCAACTCATGCACAGCGGCTGGGACCAGCACAACAATCTGCCGACCCAGCTTGCGATCCAGTGCCAGGACACCGACCAGCCCGCGGCCGCCCTCATCAAGGATTTGAAGGAGCGCGGCCTGCTCGAGGACACGCTCGTGATCTGCGCCGCCGAGTTTGGTCGCACCGTGTTTGTGCAGGGCGATGTATCCAAGCCGGCCTATGGCCGCGATCACCTCGGCACCGCCTTCACCATCTGGATGGCGGGTGGGGGCGTGAAACCTGGCATCGCCTACGGCACGACCGACGACTTCAGCTACAGCGTCGTCAACGATCCCGTTCACGTGCACGACTGGCAGGCAACCGTGCTCCACCTGCTCGGCATCGATCACGAAAGACTGACATACCGCTTCCAGGGACGCCAGTTCCGTCTGACCGACGTGCATGGCAAGGTCGTGAAAGGCGTGCTGGCCTGACGCGGTTCAACGGCCCCGCGGCGGTCCCGCTCGAATCACCTCACCAGTATGCCGGCGATCGACGCGCCGATGAAGCAGCACAGGCTGCCGCCGATGAGCGCCTTGACCCCCAGGCGGGCGAGCGTGGACCTCTGGTTTGGCGCGAGCGTGCCGATGCCTCCGATGAGAATGCCGATCGAGGCGATGTTGGCGAATCCGCACAGGGCGTAGGTCAGGATCACCTGCGCGCGCGCGTCGGGCAGGCTGCCGCCCTGGATGAGTTTGCCGAGAGTGCTGTAGGCGTAGAATTCATTCAGGATCGTCTTTTCGCCGATGACCTGTCCGGCGGTCGTCAATGAGCCGGCATCAATCCCCATCAGCCATGCCACCGGGGCGAACACGACGCCCATGATGTATTGAAGCGACAACTCCCCGTAGCGGCCGGCGGTGTGCCCGGCGATCCAGCCATTGAGACCCGTCCACCCCCCGATCCCGGAGGAGAGAACCGCATTGAACAGCGCGATGAAGGCCGTGAACACGAGCAGCATGGCACCGACGTTCACGGCGAGTTTCACGCCGTCCGTGGTGCCATTGGCGACGGCCTCGAGCGCATTGGCCCCGAGCTTGTCCTTCGGTATCACCAGCGATTGGTCCACCTCCGCCGTCTGCGGAATCATGATCTTGGCAATGTAGAGCGAGGCTGGCGCCGACATGATCGAGGCCGTGATCAGGTGTTTTGCAAAGAGGAGCCGCTGGACCGGATCCTCGCCGCCGAGCATGCCGATGTAGGCGACCAGCACCGCGCCGGCGATGTTGGCCATGCCGCCCACCATGACCGCGAGCATCTCCGATCGCGTCATGCCCTCGAGATACGGTTTGATCAGCAGAGGGGCCTCCGTCTGTCCGAGGAAAATGTTTGCCGAGGCGCTCAGACTCTCCGCGCCGGACAGCTTCATGGTCCGCGACATCATCCAGGCAAAAGCCAGGACGATGCGCTGCAGGATGCCCAGGTAGAAGAGCAGGGAGGTGAGTGCTGAGAAGAAGACGACCGTCGGCAGCACATTGAACGCGAAAAGGTAGCCGAAGGACTTGGTGTCGGTCACCAGCGAGCCGAAGAGAAACTGCGAGCCGGCCTTGTTGAAATCGAGGATGGCGACAAACATGTTGCCGACTGCGTCGACAGCGGAGCGGACGAACTCCACGCGCAGCACCAGCACGCCGCAGATGACCTGGAATATGAACCCGGCTCCAACCAGCCGCCAGGGTATCGCGCGGCGGTTCTCGCTGCAAACATACGCCATGCCAATGAACGCGGCGATGCCGACCAGGCCCCGCCAAAGGTGGGAGAAAGTCTCCATGGGGAAAGTGTGAGGCGAGCTTGCCAGACGCGGCTGCCTCGGCGAGCGAGAACACACGTTTCGCGAACGCCCGCGTTTGTCATCCAGTGATCGTTTCCAGGATCCGCGGCCGCACGGGTCAGAATCGTTGCCGGATCCCCACGGTCCAGGCGGCGCCATACCGGTTGATCGTGCGAAGAAAGCCGGGGGAATTTGAGTAGGTTCGAATGGGTTCGTTGAAGATGTTTCGGCCGGTGATTGTAAACTCGCAGTTGTCATTGAGCCTGATGACCCCGCTGAAATCGAACATCAGCCGCTCGTATTGCCAGATCTCCTCACTCTCGACAGATGAATCAAACCGAGCTGCCTGCCAGGTGAATCTCATCTGGGCATTGAACCGCGAATTGCCGTAGCGGATGCCGCCATTGGCGGACTTTGGGATGTGAGCCTCAATCCGCTCGCTCGCCGCAGTCCGGGAAAACGATCCGAAGACGCTGATGCCGCGAAGCGGCGCGGGCAGGAAGACCAATTGCTGGCTGTACTCCACATCAAATCCATCGATGCGGATCATCCCGGGCGCATTTGTCGGCTGATAGAACGCAAATTCCGCAAGCGCAGGGTCATCCGCGTAACCGGCCTCGGCGGCGCTGATCTGGGTGCTGGCGACACCCATGTCTCTGACAGACATTCGGAATCCGGTGAAACTCAAGGTGCCGGCAGGCTCGAAATAGTAATGCAGTCCAGCCAAAATCTTGTCGGATGTCTCCGGCCTGAGATTCGGGTTCGCGATACGGACCGTCTTGTTTGACTCATCGATCACGACAAGACCCAGCATCTGGTCAAAACCCGGCCGCCCGATGGACTGGCTGCCCGCCAACTGCAGATCCAGGGAGCGCGCCAATCCATACTTGACGCCTCCGCTGAGGAACGTGTTCGCGTATCCGCCGGTCCGCGTCGTTTGCAGGCCGTGGCGATACTGATAGTCCGCAAACTCCAGCGTGTCTGGTTTGTAGCCCGCAGCCTCCACCGCGGATCGCGCACGAGGGTCGATCGTCCTTGTCCGGACGGCCGTCCATTCCCGGCGCATGCCGAGGTTCATGCGAAGCGAGCGCCATCTTGCATTGGCCTCGAGATAGAGGGCGTCGACCCGTTCGCGCACGGACCGATTGCGGAAATTCCCGTTGATGTAGTTGGCCACTGTTGCGGGAGAAAAGTAGGAGGGATGTTCCTTGAACAGCGCGTACGTGGCATAGGGGTCGGTCATTGGAATACCCAGGGTGCCGATGTTCCCTCCCGTGCGCGCATCGAAACCGGGCTGCGTGGTTGTGGGCAGGACCGTGTCCGGCGCAGTCGCCATTCCCGCGGCCCCAACATAAGTCCAGTTCAAGAGCCCGCTTTTCGTCTGTTCATGGAGAGCCTCCCTCGTTTTCGCTCCGGTCAGGATCTGCACCGGCTGGCCAAGGATCGAAACGGTCTTCTCCGCATCAAACTGCATCGCGCGAAGCTGATGCTCCAACACCTGCGGCCTGCTCGAGACATTGTTGGAAAAGGTGCTGGTGCGATTGTAGTTCTTCACTTCGCTCCAGGATGGCCCCGATGTCTGTGAAAAGACCCAATCGGTATCGGTCGCGGTGCTGCGAGCCGCTGTGAAGCCGATGCGTGTCAGCCGGTGCGCCACCGTCTTGAAGTAGCCATCGGACATGTCCTCAAATGAAGTGCGCGACCGGGAGTATCCACCCCCGAGCGTGAGAACGAGGTCGTCCCTCCTGTACTCGAGCTTCGGGACATAGGTCACCGTCGCATTCGCCCTGTTTCTTCGATCCGTCGTGTATTGCACCTGTGAACTGGCATTTGCAGACGGCAATGCCACAAGAGAGGTGGCGCTCGAGTCAGGAGTAACAGCCCCGGGATCCACCAGGAATCCGATCTGCCTGAGATTGGTGCCATCATCCCAATGAGCGCCCGAGGTTCTGAGCGAAAGGGTCAGATGGGGAGATGGCCTGTATTCGGTGCTGAAATTGAATGACGCCCGGCGTGAGAGTTTGGGTGCATCTCGAAATAGAATTCGCGTGAGGATCGGCTCCCTTCCCGCCAGGTGGTTGTAGAAGTGGGTGACACCCGCCTGTTCGGTTGCGACGGTGTTCCCGCCAAGGCTGAGTTGAACGCCGAGCTTCTCCCGGAACACATCGGAATACGTGAATGCAAACCCCGGTCTCACCTTGTGGGTTGGCGTGCCGTAGGGGCCCGGTGTTTTCCTCAGGCTCCACGAATACTCGTTGCCGGTGAATGTCACATGCGCGGTGATCCCGCGGCCCTTGCGGTCGAACGCCGAACGACTGCGCAGATTGATCCGCCCTGCCGGTGAATCGGCATCCATGGCCGCGGTGGACGTTCGGATTATCTCGATGGCATCGACGCCGACAATCGAGGCCTGTTCGAACTCGAATGCCCGCGACTCCGCATTGAAACCCGCATCCGACGCATTGGCCACGTTCATCCCGTCCACGCTCACGCCTGCGTAGACGGGGCTCAGTCCCCCTATGCGGGCCGTGCGGGCGTCGGAATCAACGTAGTCCATGACAACCCCTGGCAGGTACTTGATGAACTCGCCCACGCTTCCGCCCGTGACATCCCCAAAATTGTCAGAGGCAACCACGTTCTTGAATGTGACCGCAGCACGCTGCTCCATGATGGCCTTTGCGCTGCCCTCACGATACCCTGAAACAACAAATCTGTTCAATTCGATGACCGGCTCGCCGTCCGCGGCCTCCGACGCAAAATGCGCCGGATGGAGTTCAAAGTTTCCAACTGTCGTGCGACCTGGCTCGATGGTCACCCGCTTGGCCGCCATCCGATAGCCCGTGTAGATTGCCGAAAGCGTGACGACACCTGCGGGAACACCCCGCAGACTGTAGGAGCCGTCCTGGGCAGTGAAGGCCACCTGCCCGCCACCGGAAACCTCCACCTGCGCATTACGCACATATTCCCGGGTGACGGGGTTGAACACTCTGCCCGCGATGCTGCCAGTACCCGGGCCGGACCTTGGGTCGGGCCGTGGTGCCAGCGAAACAGCACCCTCCCCATGCGTTGACGCCAGCCCCTCTCCAACCGTGCGCTCAGGCGTATTGTTGTATTGGGTACGCGTCACTGCACTTCCGCCACCGGCGATCAAAGTCGGTTTTTCATCGGGAATCAGCGTGATCGCTCCGCTTCGGGAGTCCTGAAAGGCCCGGAAACCGGTGCCGGCAAGCATGACATCGAGCGCCTGTTGGGCAGTGTATTCACCTTTTACCGCATTTGCGCGACGACCGGCCACGACATCCGTCGGAAAAAGAACCTCAATCCGAGCCTGCTTCGAAAAACGCCGCAAGGACGGCTCCAGGGCGTCCGCGGGGATGTTGAACGCTCGCACGGGCGCACTCACTGGCGCTGCTGGAGTTTCAACAGCCAATGCCAGCAAACCCAGCCCCACAAGAATGCTCAGGCGATGCCGCATGCGTCACCATGCTCCCGAAAGAGGTCCACTGCTCGCAAGCCTCCGGGTCAGCGCATATCCTTGCTCAACAGGAGGACGTTCTTGTCCCGCTCGGCCTTGACCCCAAAACCCACCTCCAGGAGCAGCACAAAGGCGTCGATATTGTCCGCCCGGAAGATGCCGCTGACCCGCATCATTTCCAAATCACGATCGACAATTCGCAGCCTCCACGCCGTTTTTCCCTCAGCCTCACGATTCATTGTCGCAACCGCATCCACAAGCGGCGTGCCTTTGAACTCCACCCGTGGCGTGCGCCAGCTCAGCTGATGATTGGCTTCATCACGCGAGACCGGCTCGATTGGAGCCCGCCCCGCGTTTATCTCGTTGCTCAGGACAATGCGGTTGCCGGCAGTCACCTTGACACTTTCCGGCACCGCAGGATTCGTACCGGAGGAGCCAACACTGACGGTCCCTTCAGTGACGAGCACGTCAACGCTCCGCCTGTTCAACTGAACAGCAAAGGAGGTTCCGACGGCCCGGACTTCGACTCCGTTCACACTCACGACAAACGGGCGGGCGGGATCCTTGGCGACTTCGAACCAGGCCTCCCCCTCGACAAGCAGCACCCGTCTCTCCCCGGTCGAAAACTGCACGCCTATGTCGGCACCGTCCCTCAGGGTTATCCTGGATCCATCGGGCAGGACGCGCTCCGTTGCGCGATGCACGATCGCCCCTGCCGATGCCAGTTCGGATCGCTGCAAATCAAGCCGGGACAGCAGGCCCACCCCAACCGCAAATCCCGCGGCTGCGGCAAAAGCCGCCAGCTTTCGGCGTCGAAGTCGCCGCGACCGCCGCCCAGCGAGTTCCATGAGCAGTGCATCCGTGGAACCCGTGTCGGCAGGTTTTCCAAAGGTCTTCCAAGCCATCTCCAAGCGTCCAAAGGCCTCCGCATGCCGAACATCCTCGTGCAGCCAGCTCTCCAGCTCCTCCTTCTCGGCTGGGCTGCATCCGCCATCCCGCCGCGCAAACCATTCGGCGGCCTTCGCATCAATTTCCGACTTCATGGCTGGTTTCAGGACACTGGCCGATCCATGCGCACCGTGGATTCGCGCCGTACTCCGCGACGGCGAAGGAATTCGGCGCACGCCTTGACACCACGCTGAACCTGCGCCTGCACCGTCTGCTCTGAAATGCCCAATTGAGCTGCGATCTCCGCTTGTGACACTCCCTTGATTCTCCGGAGGACAAAAACCTCGCGGCATCGCGCGGGCAGTGCGTCGATCCCGTCGGCAAGCAGTGCAATCTCTTCCTTCGTGCAGGTTGCTTCGGATACATCGGCCTTCTCATCCAAGACCGCCAATGAAGCCAAATCAGCTACAGGCATCAGCGGGTTGATGCGCTGGCGCTGGAGCAAATTGATGGCCACGTTCCTTGCCGTGGTGAAAAGGAATGCCTTGCAGAACCGGATGGGGTGGACGGCATGGGCCTTGATCACGCGCAAATAGGACTCCTGGACAACGTCGTCGACCTCCTGGAGGGTTGGAAATGCGCTCCGAACGTAGGCCCTCAGCGGCCCACGGTGGGGATGCAGATTTTCAGCAAACCACTTGGCTTGGTCTGCCAGGTCCGGCGACAGGGGTGTTTCAGGAGGACTCACGTTAGGGATTTAAACTGTGAGGGGCTTCGTTTGCTGGCAAGAGTTCGGTGTTGGGTGAGGCCAGCCGGACAGATTCGAAATCCGACAAATTGTCTGTAGCTGAAAATGCCGGCTGCCTGGTCTTGGTGGATGGGCCCTGTCTCCCCTTCGCAAGCCAACCTCCCAACCATGACCCACCGAAAGCCAATCTGCCGCATTAGCAACCTGCCCGCGTTCCTCTCCCTCTTCCTCTTCGCGATTGTTCCGATATTTGCCGCAGCGACCGGCTCCATCGAGGGCCGCGTCTTTAATCCCCGCAGCGGCGCGTTTGCGGAAAACGCCCGGGTGAGCATCGAAGGCACGGAAATTGTCACCTTCACCGACGCCGATGGTTTTTTCCATCTGGACAATGTTTCCGCAGGCACCGCCCGCCTCCGCATCTTTTATACGGGTTACCTGCCCCAGTTCGAAGCGGTTGCGGTCACCTCAGGTGAGACAACGCGGCGCGAGTTCAATCTGGGCGAGGGAGCGCCGACGCCGTCCGGAGCACCTGCTTCCGTCGTCAAGCTTGACGCCTTTACCGTCAGCGAATCCCGCGAGATGGAGGCCTCGGCCATCGCGATCAACGAGCAGCGTTTTGCATCAAACATCAAGCAGGTGGTTTCAACGGATGAGTTCGGCGCCATAGCTGAAGGCAATGCGGGGGAGTTTCTCCGCTTCCTTCCGGGTCTCATCATCGACTACAACGGCGTGGATGCCCGCTCCGTTTCCATCGACGGCGCGCCCGAGCAGAACACGCCGGTGACTCTGGGTGGCGTCAATCTGCCGGCCTCCAACCGGACGGGCCGCCAGGTTGAGGTCGCCATGTTCAACCTCAACAACATCTCCCGCATCGAGGTTTCGCTTTCGCCGACACCTGATTCTCCTGGCTCGGCTCTCGCCGGATCGATCAACCTTGTCCCGCGCAGTTCATTCGAGCGCACGCGGCCGGTTCTCAATGTCAGCGCCTTTCTCACCATGCGCGACAACATGCTCACGCTCTCCAGGCAGCCGTATCAGTACGGTGATTTCCGCCGGGTCATCAAACCGGGATTCGATGTGTCCTGGGTCGTGCCGGTGAACCGCCGTTTCGGTTTCTCGGTCGCTGTTGGCAATTCGACAAAGTTCTCCACCACCGAGGCCAACACCAACACGTGGCGCGGGCTTTCAGCCGCGACCAACGGCACCGCCTTTCCCCACACCACGCCGGGCAATCCCTATCTTTCCGCCTACCAAGTCCGGGTTTCACCAAACTCGATCACCCGCAGTTCGTTAGGTCTCACGCTTGACTACAGGCTTTCGGACCGCGACCGCCTGTCCTACGCCTTCCAATTTGCGGGCTTCGACAGCTGGACGGGCAACCGCAATCTGCAGTTCAACCCGACCCGGATCGTGGCAGGCACCTTCAGCCCCACCTTTGTTCAGGGCGTGGCCGGCGCGGGCCAGTTGGTATCCAACAGCACAACGGGGCGCCTCCGCCAGAGCAAGACGCACATGCATGTGCTCAACTGGCGCCACGAAGGCCCGGTCTGGAAACTCGATGCCGGAATGGGGCGGGCATTCACGAAGGACGCCCTGCGCAGCCGGGACAAGGGGCTGTTTGAGACCATCATCTCGCGGCGCACGAACATGACAATCGGCTTCGATCAGGTGACCGATGAACGTCCCGGGTACATCTCCGTCATCGACAATGCGACAAAGACAGCCGTGGACCCCTATGTGCTCGACGACTTTTCACTGGTCTCGGTCGCGGAGACTCCGCTCCGCTCCTCGGACATCAACTTCACTGGCTTTGCCAACGCCCGGCGTGATTTCGACTGGACTGTGCCGATCACGCTGAGGGCGGGGCTGGATTTCCGCCAGTCCATCCGCGAATATCGGACCGGTAACAGACTTTGGAACTACAGCGGGGCGAATGTGCGTGGCAGCGCCGCTCAATTCGTCGATCCCACGTCATTGGTTCGCAAGTCTCCCTTTGGCTTTCCGCCCATTCAGTTCGTCGACTACAAGGCGGTTTACAAGTACTTCGAGGCCAATCCCAGCCAGTTCACCTTCAGCGAGGATGCGAGCTACCGGTCCTTCATCAATGGTTCGAAACATGCGAAGGAAATGGTCTCGTCCGCCTACATCCGCGCCGATGTCGCCCTGATGGACCGCCGGCTCAACCTCGTCGGTGGCGTCCGTTTCGAGCAGACCAATGTCGAGGGTGAGGGACCGCTCACAGACCTGTCGCGCAACGTCAAGCGCGATTCCGCCGGCAAGCCGATTCTCAACAACGGAGTGCCCGTGCCGATCACGACCGTGCCTCTTGAAATCTCCAAGCTCACGCTGCTTGAGCGCGCCGCCCGCGCCGAGAAGGAATACCTGCGCATGTTCCCGAGCCTCAATGCGAGCTACAACATCCTCGACAACCTCATCGCGCGCGCCGCGTTTTCGACGTCGATCGGGCGACCGGATTTCGACCAGTATGCCGGCGGCATCTCGCTGCCAAACACCGACAACCTTCCCAGCCCCACCAACTCCATCGGGCTCAACAACGCCGCCATCAAGCCTTGGACGGCAACCACCTATCGGGTCCGGCTCGAGTACTATTTCCGCGGTGTCGGGCAGTTCTCGGTCGGAGCGTACCGCCGGAACTACAAGAACTTCTTTGGACAGACGGAGTTTGAGGCGACACCGGAGTTTCTGGCACTCTACTCGCTCGATCCGAGCACCTACGGCGACTACAGCGTCACAACCCAATACAACATCCCCGGCACCGTGGGCTCCACGGGGTGGGAGCTCAATTACAAGCAGTCGCTCACCTTCCTGCCGAACTGGGCGCGCGGCATCCAGGTCTTCGGAAACATCAGTTTCCGACGCATGGACAATGCTGAGGACATGAATGTGCGCGGCTTCTATGACATTCCATACAGCGGGTCCTGGGGCATCAGCCTCACGCGTCAGCGCTTCAATATCCGCGCCAACATCAACTACGTCGCCGCGCGCCGGCTTGGGCGTGTCTCGGGAGCCAGCATCCCCGAGGGCACCTTCAACTACAATCCCTCCTATGCGAAGATCGATTTGCTTGGTGAATACCGACTGACAAGGAATCTTTCGGTTTTTGCGACCGCCCGCGACATCGAAGACACCCCGGATTTAGGTATTACCATCGCTCCTGCCGAGCCCGCACGACTTCGGACGAGTCAGAAATTCGGCTCATTCTGGACCGTTGGTCTCAGGGGGATATTCTAATTTCAGCCGCCGCGCCGCAGCCTGGCAAATCCGGTCGGAGCAATTTGTTCGTAGTGACCGGGTGATTGGCGTTTGCT
This sequence comes from Opitutaceae bacterium, assembly GCA_015075305.1. NCBI lineage: Bacteria > Pseudomonadati > Verrucomicrobiota > Opitutia > Opitutales > Opitutaceae > Opitutaceae bacterium. The sequence continues at coordinate 58,847 of JABTUS010000010.1, forward strand.
GCCTGCGGCTCGTCCCTCGGTTTTCGTTCCCACACCTTTCAAACCCCCCAACCCATGCCCATCTCCCGTCGTCAGCTCCTTAGAAATGCCGGCCTTGCCACAGCCGGTGGCGTGCTCTTCCGGGCCACCGGTGAATCCCTCGCCGGCGCGGAACCGGCGGGCAAACCCGCCGCCACCGCGGCTCCACTGGCTCCCTTCAACCGCTTCCCGCGTGCAGTTCAGGAGTTCTACGTGCAGAAAGTCTGCGCGGCTGAACGCGAGGCGGATGCGCGGCGGGCCGCGCTGCGCACGCGTGAGGATGCGGAGCGTTATGTCGCCGACGTGCGCGAAAAGATCCGCCGTTGTTTCGGTCCCTATCCTGAGAAAACTCCGCTCAATGCGCGTGTCACCCGCACGCATCAGCGCGACGGTTACACGATAGAAAACGTGATCTTCGAGAGCAGGCCGGCGTTTCCGGTGACCGCCAACCTCTATGTGCCCACCGGGCGCACAGGTCGCCTGCCGGGTGTGATCGGCACCTGCGGCCACTCAAAAAACGGCAAGGCGGCGGAGCCGTACCAGTCGTTCGCCCAAGGCCTTGCCCGTCAGGGCTACGTCGTCCTGATCTTCGACCCCCTGGGTCAGGGCGAGCGAATCCAGCATATCACGTCGTCGCTCAAACCCAGCCATGGAACCGGCACGGTTGAACACATCTACCTCGGCAACCGCATGTCGCTGGTCGACGAAAACCAACCCGCGTGGTTCGCCTGGGACGGAATTCGCGCATTGGATTACCTGCTCACACGCCCTGAAGTCGACCCGCGTCACATCGGTGTGACCGGCAATTCCGGCGGTGGCACGCAGGCGACCTGGCTTTGCGGTGTCGAACCGCGCTTCACGATGGCGGCTCCGAGCTGCTTCGTCACTACGCTGCGCAGAAACATCGAGAACGAGGAGTCGCAGGACGCCGAGCAGTACCCCTGGCACATGCTCGCGCTCGGACTCGATCACTCGGACTTCATTGCGGCCATGGCACCCAAGCCAGTCCGCATCCTGGGGCAGGAACGCGACTATTTTGATGCGCGTGGTTTTGAGGAGGCGGCGGGACGGCTGAAGCAGCTGTACCGTCTGCTGGGCGCGGAGGAGAATTTCAGCTCCTTCCTTGGGCCCGATCCCCATGGCTATTCGCAGCCCAACCGCGAAGCCATGTACGGCTGGTTCAACCGGCAGACGGGCGTTTCCTCCGGCCAGAAGGAGCCCGCGATCAAGCTCGAAAAGGACGAGACGCTTCAGTGCACCGAGCGCGGTCAGATTGGCGAGAAGCCCTTCACGTCAGTGTTCGACTTCACTCGTGAGAAATCGCGCCTCCTTGCCGGATCGCGCGCGCCACTGAAAGGTCCGGCGCTCAAGGACGCCCTCACGGAGATCCTCAGGCTTCCGAAACGCGAAGGAATCGCCGACTATCGAATCATGCGCAATCCGGGTGCACGCCGCTATGTCATGCAGCATTCGGCGAACTACGTGCTCGCGACGGAGCCCGGCATACCCGTGCTCACCATCCGGCTCAGCGAAACTCCGCTGTTGTCCCGCATTCCCCGGGGACCGGAACGCGCCCTGCTGTACGTCGCCCATCGGTCTGCGGACGCCGAATTGCGTGACGACGCCTGGCTGCGCGATCTCCTGGAAGCCGAGCCCAAGGGAACGGCGCTCTTTGCCTGCGAGCCGCGTGGCATCGGAGACTCCAAGCCGCAGCTCAGCACTCCTGAGTTTGCGGGGAAGGGTGGCATCGACTATTTCCACTCGGGGCTTGGCCTGATGTTCGACCGACCCATGGCGGGCCAGCGAACGTTCGACGTTCTGCGCGTGATCGACTTGCTGGAGGCCAACGGTCACCGGCAGGTCCATCTCGTCGCCCGAGGAGAGGGAGCCATTCCCGGCTGCTTTGCCGCCCTGCTTCACGACGGCGTCCGGCAAGTCACGCTTCGGCACGCCCTGCGCAGTTATGCAGAAGTCGCGGAGTCCGAGAACTACCGCTGGCCCCTGTCGTCCTTCGTTCCCGCAGCGCTGACCCGTTTTGATCTGCCGGATGTCTATCGGGAACTGGAGGCCAAGTCGCTGCGACAGGTCGATCCAGCTGGCGCAGACGCCGCGCCTTCCACACTTTAATCCAATGAACAAGATTCCCCGCTTTCTCAAATTGGGTGGCGTGCCTGCGCTGGTTCTCGGACTCATCGTCTCCGGTCCCAGCACCATCGCCGCGACACCGGATCGCCCCAACATCGTTTTCATTATCTGCGACGATCTGGGAATCAACGATCTTCACTGCTATGATCGGGCCGATCATCAGACGCCCAATCTCGACCAGCTCTCCCGTGAAGGCACCCGCTTCACCAGCGCCTACTGTGCGCAACCCATCTGCTCGCCCTCGCGTGTGGGTGTGATCATGGGAAAGGCCCCTGCCCGGCTTCATCTGACGACCTACCTTCCCGGTCGAGCTGATTCTCCAGCGCAGAAACTGCTTCAGCCTGTCATCCGGCAGGAGGTGGATCTCAGCGAAAAATCAATCGCGCGCTATTTCAAGGAGGCGGGCTATATCACCGACCTTGTCGGAAAGTGGCACATTGGCGGCAAGGGATTCGGGCCCGCCGAGCATGGTTTTGATGTTGTGAGCGTCGGTCGAAACAATACCACGCCATCCGACACCGAGGGCAGCAAGGGCGAGTTCGGACTGACCCGGTCAGCCGAGGACTTTCTGGAGAAAAACAGGGACCGGCCATTCCTGCTCTTTCTGGCGCATTACACGCCGCACATCCCGTACAGCGCCACTCCCGGGCAGATCGCGGCCCACAAGGATGCCTTCGAGCCTGTCTATGCGGCGGTCATTGCGTCGCTGGATCGGGCGGTGGGCCAGTTGCTCGCGAAGCTGGATGAGCTCAAGCTGCGCGAGAACACGATCGTCGTCTTCACCTCCGACAACGGGGGGCTGCATGTGCCCGAACTCAACCATGCGCGCGTGACGCACAATACGCCGTATCGCGCAGGCAAGGGCTACCTGTATGAGGGCGGACTGCGGGTTCCGCTTATCGTGCGCTGGCCGGGGCACGTGCCGGCGGGCGTGACTGTCGATGCACCGATAAACAATACGGGCTGGATCCCGACGCTCCTCGAACTCGCCGGGCAGCCTGCTCCGAAGGGTCTGGACGGGAAGTCCTTCGCCCCGCTCCTGACAGGCAGAGGTCAGGCTCCGGAGCGGACGTTTTTCTGGCACTTTCCGCATTACAACAATCAGGGCGGACGCCCAGGCGGTGCGGTTCGGGAGGGAACGTGGAAACTCGTGGAATACTACGACGCTCCCGACGCCCCGGAGCTTTACCAGCTCTCGAACGACATCGGCGAAAAGAACAACCTTGCCGCGCAGTATCCGGATCGCGTGAGCACCATGCGCAGGGCCCTGGCCGACTGGCGCAAGGCGATCGGGGCGCAGACGAACCTGCCGAATCCGAATTTCGACCCGGCCCGCTATCGTGAACTCTATGTCGATTTTGATCCCAGCCGTTTCGATCCCCTCCATGCCAGCAATTCTGAATGGAAGGCGGTTCAGAAATGGAGATCCGAGATGAATGCGGCCGTGAAGGGCGCCCCAAGAGCGGCGCCGCGCAGTCGATAGGCGCGCGAAGGGATTGGATTCCACTTCCGCGATCAGAGCAGGAGTCCCGGCATAGGTTCGAAGGCACCCATGTCCGACGACGACGGTAAATCGGGAAAACAGGTGTCTGAGCCGAAGCGACGCGAGCGTCGTCCGCCGCGGGCTTGGGACCAGGGGCTGCCGTCCATCATTCTCCTCGTGGTGGGCTCGGCGATCGCGGCGTTTAGTTTCAACGCCCTTCTGCGACCGGTCGGTGTGCCTCCCGGAGGTGTTGTGGGAGCTTCGCTTGTCGTTCAGAAGGCGACGGGCATCGAGCCGGGTTATGCGCAGTGGATTCTGAACGCGGTCATACTCATGGCGTGCGGATTCGTCATGGGACGCAGCTTCATCGTAAGGAGCCTGGCCGGCACGTTGCTGCTTCCCCTGTTCGTCGTGCTGTCGCGCGACCTTTCCCCCCTGACCACCAATCCCGTGCTCGCGGGTGTATGCGGTGGCGCCGGGGTCGGCTTCGGCATCGGACTGGTGCTGCGCGGCGGATCATCCGTAGGCGGCTTCAGCGCCGCGGCGGCGGCGATCAATCGCACCACCGGCATGAATGTCGGTCATGCCTTGATTCTGCTGGACGCGCTGGTGCTGTTCTCGGCCGCCGCCGTCTTCTCGACGGAGCAGGTGCTTGCAGGACTCGTGAGCACGGTTGTCATCGGCCAGACCGCGCGCTCGGTTCTCACCGGCTTCAATCAATCACGGGTGGCCTTGATTGTCTCGAAGCAGGCCCCGGAAATACGCGAAGCGGTGCTGCAAAGGATCCCGCTGGGGCTCACGATCCTGGAAGGACGCGGCGGCTACACGGACGCACCGCATGAGATTTTGATGGTCGTGATGAATCCCGCTGAGTCCGTGCAGTTGAAGCGCCACATCCGCGCGATCGACCCGAATGCCTTCGTGATCCTTCTTGACGCCTCCGAAGTCCGCGGCCAGGGATTCCTGCCGCACGTTTGATGGGGACCGGCTGGCAGTCCCGTTCTGACGGTCATTGCCGCGGATAGCGCTGCTTCAACTTTTTCCAGGCCGCAGGCCACGGCAAAATGACCGCAATGGTCGACATCCGTGCACGATTGCAAGGCTGGCCCCTGAGTAGCCTCGGCACCTTTGCGCCAATTGTTCTGCTTCTGCCACTCCCGCATCTTGGCCCCAGCTCAGGGAACACTCAATGGAGGGGCGCGCTCCGTCGTGCCCAGGGAACGCGCTCAGCAACCCAGCGCCGGCCCAATTCCTGCTGGCATCGCACGATTCCATTCAGTCTGCCTATGCACTCGGGCTTGTCTCATTTCTCCGTCTGTCATCCCGCATCACACATCCCGGCTGCCGCCCGGCTTCGCCGCGCCGCCAGGGTCGCCGCGGATCAGCAGCCGCCAATGTCGGTTTGATCCTGAATAGTGCGAAAAGTGAGGTTTGACCCCTTTGGGTTGAGATGACCTGAATAGTGCGAAAAGTGAGGTTTGACCCCTTTGGGTTGAGATTGGAGAATGCGGGGGTTTGATTCGGACATGGGTTACACTTTGTCCGGGGGGTTTGATTCGGACATGGTGCGATTCGGCCGCGGGGGAAATTTTCCGCCGCCTCGTTGGCGAATGATCCCCTCGGGGGCAAAGCTTGTTCTGGTGCTGGCGGCAAATTGGGTTAGGTTCCCTTCATCATGAAAACCACGCTGGTGACTCGTTATCGGATCTCGCTGGTTCTGTTTCTTCTCGGTCTTGTCTTCAGCGGTCTCACCGCTTTCCCCCTCCAGACGGAAATCCATGCCCTGGCCTCGATGCTGGGCATCGGCAATGCGGCGAACTACGAGGCTTACACGGGCTGGACCCGCTGGATCGCCTACGTGCAGCACGGTCTGGATGAGACCTACGCCCGCTTTCCCTTTTTCGGGTACGGCACCGACTGGCTCGCGTTCGGCCATCTCGCGAGCGCCGCTTTCTTCATCCGCCCCCTGATGAAACCGGAGGACAGCGACTGGGTGCTTCGCACCGGCCTGTGCATCTGTGCGGCGGTGATCCCCGCCGCCTTCATCGCCGGCCAGGTCCGCGGCATCCCGGTTTCGTGGAGATTCGTCGACGCAGGCTTCGGCGTTTTCGGCTCGATCCCCCTCTTCTACTGCCTGCAGCTGACCCGCCGGATGCGAGCGACCTGACACCCGCCAGCGGCGTCGGAGAGGCACTCACTCACGTCAAATCGTATTCGAAGCGCATGCCCGTCAGGTTGTCGTTCCAACTTCGAAATAGGGGTTGCAAGACAGAAGCGCGTTCTGCGTTGCGAACAAATCGTGCCAGTAATCATGCGGATGAGCGAAGTCGGGCTGATTTCAGTGCAAGCATTTTTGGGTTAACCAGTCTTAAGAACCTTCAGCACGCGGCGTGCGAGCCCTAGAAAGGTGAGGGACCAGGCCGCCAGCGCGACATGGACGAACACCCGGGGCACCGGGAGGAGAAAGTCCAGTTCCATCGCTCGCGCCATCTCGATTGTACAGACCGTGTACATGCCCAGCGGGAAGACGGCACCCCAGTAGCCGGAGTCGTACGCCAGCGGGAACCTCTTGTAGACATGCCGCCAGAGCGCCAGGATGAGGAGCATTGGAATCCACCAGGTGCCCGTCGCCCAGAAGAAGATGGTGAAGCCCTTGAGGAACGGAAGCATCGAACGAAGGAACCAGGCATCGGGCGTGTTCTCGATGAGCAGCGACCCGGCGAGGGTGGAAATGGCCATCGCCCCCATGTTGATCCAATAGGGCGGCGAGAGGTCTCCGGGCAGGAACTTGAAAAACGTGTAGCGGTAGAAAATGAGTGATATCATCCAGATGTACATCATGCCGCCCCACAGCCACATCGAGAGCGCCAGGAAATTGATGTGCAGCCGGTGGGGTTGCTCAAAGTGCTGCGCCAGCCGTGCGCTCAACACCGCGATCGCCTGCGTGGCCACGACCGCCAGCAGCCAGGCACCCGTGATGCCCTCCGCCAGCGTGGGTTTGCGTTCCTTGATGGTGATGGTGACAAAGATCAGATACGTCAGGCCAATCCAGAGCAGCACGGCGAACCACCAGAGCAGCACGGCGATCGAGTAATGGCCCGCAATCGCAATGAGTTGATTGCCCAGGATGCACGTTCCCGCCACTATGGTGAAGAAACCGAAACTGCGCTGATGATCCAGCAGGTCGGCGATCAGTTCGCGGGGAAAGCGCAGCAGCCGCCAGGCGCTGAGCACGCACAAGACGACATACTGCGCCGCGTTGAGCCAGAGAAGCGCCACCGCCAGTGTGCGGAAACCGGCAAGGTCGACGCCAATCGAAACAATGCCCGTAGCCATGACCAGCGCGAAATACGCGGGCGAGAGGCCCCGGACCCCTTCCGCGATGCGCGTCATGGTTTCGTTACCTCCAAACCGCGCACCCATTCAGGCGCCTGTTCGCGCATCATGCGCCGGATCACCAGGTGCATCCATGTCAGGGACACCGCCGCCAACGTGGCGAGAAAAACCCAGCACGTCGTCCATAGGCCCGTGGCTTGAAGGAGAAATCCGAAACAGATGGGAAAGGCAAATCCCCCGAGTCCGCCCAGCACGCCGACCAACCCGCCCACCACGCCCACCTGTCCGGGGAAGTAGCCGGGGATGTGCTTGTACACCGCCGCCATGCCCAAGCCCATCGCGCAGCCCAGGATGAACACCCAGAAGGTGAACACCCACTGGTTTGCCTGGAAAAAAACGCGCGTCGTACCGCGCGCAAGGAGCTGACCCTTGCGGACGCTGTCGCCTTCCTTCACCAGAGGCTCCTGCCAACGGGCCGTTTTTGGCCAGATGATGTTCCGATCGTGAGTGAAGTCCAAGAGCTCCTCGGCATTTTTCTCGATCAAGGTGTGGGTCTTTCCGTTCGACAGCCCAATCTCGCGGGGCGAGACTCGCACCACCACGGCGTTGCCGCTGGCCATGATCCCCTCACCGGCGGTGTGGATGACCATCGCAGCGGGGAACAGGAAGACGCATGCCGCGAGGCCGGACACCAGCGTCCCATACATGACCGTCCGCGCACCACACTTGTCGGAAAGCCACCCTCCCACCGCCCGAATGAGGCCCGAAGGCAGACTGAACAGCCCCGTTAGCAAACCGGCCGTCGCCACGGACGTCGCATACACGTTTACGTAGTAGGGAATCAGCCATTGCGAAAGTGCAACAAATCCGCCGAAGAAAAATGCGTAGTAGAGGCCAAAGCGCCAGACGCGCACGATGCGAAGGGGAGCCAGACGCCGCCACAAACCTGCGGGACTCGCGACCTCCATCTTCCTGGTGAAGGTGAACAGCCAGAACACGCCGGCCATGGCGATCAGCATTGCGGCGTAGATCCTGGGAAGTGTCCGCCAGTTTTCCAGGTTTGTCGCAGTGATGCGCTGCAGGAGCAGTGGCGCGAACATCGCCGTGGCCGCGGCACCCGCGTTGCCCAAACCGACAATCCCCAGCGCCGTGCCGATGCGCTTCTGCGGAAACCACGCCGACGTGTAAGCCACGCCGGCGGCAAACGCCGCACCCGTCAGCCCAAACCCCAGCCCGGCCAGCAGAAACTCGCCGTAACGATTCGCCGCGCCAACAAGGAACATGGGCACCGCCGCCGTCAGCATGAGGACGAAGTAAACGAGGCGACCCCCAAATCGGTCGCAGAGGATGCCGACGGGCAGCCGCATCAACGCGCCGGTCAGAACGGGCGTGCCAATCAACACGCCCGCCTTGCTCTGGCTCCAGGCGAAGACCCCTTTCTCGACGAGGAACGTGATGAGCACGCCATACAGCATCCACGCCGCGAAGCAGACGAAGAAGGCGACCGTGTTAAACACCAGCACTTGGATGGCTCTGCGCGAGACCGTTGCGCATCCTGAACCTCCCATGCTCCGTGACGCCTCCTCCTGCTCCATGAGCGCCTCTCGAATTCCTTGTGCGGCTTACAGACGCTGCGCTTCGCCTGGCCGGCCGGACGCCGGAGCCGACAGCGACTTTGAAGGCGCGGTCGCAATCTTTGGAATTGGCTTTTCAGAGAGCAATTCGGTTTCGACAAACTTGACGATCGACCAGAGGTCTTCCGGCGGAAACGCCCCATGCAAGGCCGGCATCACCGGGGGTACGCCGGCGGCGATGCGCATGTAGATTTGCTCGGGCCGGGTGCCCACTTTGTAAGCCTCGGGATTGGTCAGATCGCGGGGACGCAGGGGACGGCCCGCGGAATCAACGAATGTGGGTCCGTCGCCACGTCCGCTCGCGCCGTGGCAGGCTGCGCACATGAGCGCGAACAACTCGCGCCCGCGCTTCACACTGGCCTGGAGCGGAGGGGGAGGCACGGACAGGACCTGGCCGGGCCTCTGCGCGGTGGCGCCCTCAAATTGACGGATCACGGCCACCAGCGAATCGATCTGTCGATCGTCCAGCAGACTGAAATCCGGCATGCCCGCCGACACCAATCCATGCCGCAGCGTGCGCGCCAGATCCACATCGGCGGCCACGCCGTTGTCCGTCGAGAGGAAGCTGAACTTTCCCGCTGTCAGATCGCGTGGGATCGTGGCAAAGGTCGGCGAATGAGCACCCGCGCCGTCGCCACGTCCGTCCACACCGTGGCAGCGGGCGCACTGGCTGACATACAGCGGCATGCCTGCCAGCCGATCGCCGTCCGTCCAGCTGGGTATCTCACTGGCAATGGATTTGCCGCCGCTGTCGCTGGTCCTCGCGTAGCCGAGCCAGAGCGAAAAGCCGCCAAAGAATACCACCAGCGTTGCCAGGGAGTATGTCAGGAAGGACTTGTCGGATCGCAGGGCGAACTCCCATTTGCGCTGATACTTGAACAAGTTGGTCCGCATGCTCTGGTAGGGTCGGACGAAATAGTTGATCGGATAGGTCCAGAAATGGACCAGCTTCGTGAAGGGGAACACGGCAAAAAAGCTCAGCGCCAGAAAGACGTGCCATTTGCTGATGAGAGAGGCCGAGGCCATCAATTCCGGCTGGGGACTGAATGTCGCGACGCTGGCCAGCCATGATGAGGCCGTGTATGCGACGCCGAAGATTCGGTGCACGACCACTTGATACAAACCCAGGCTCAACAGCGCCACCAGGAACACGTGCACCAGGTAATCGTCCCATTGGCTCATGGCGCGGACTTCCGGAACGGCCCAGCGCCGAACCAGGGCGACCAGGGAGCCGAACAGCGTGGCGAAGCCGCCGATCAGTCCTGTCCAGAAAAAGAAGGTGATCCAGCCCTCCAGTCCCAGCAGTCCGCCGATGAAGCCGGCCAGGTGCCCGAGAAAAACCAGCAGGAGTCCCCAGTGGAGGGTGAGGGACGCCGCGCCGAGCAGGTTGCGGCTGAAGAGACTGCTCGCGCGTGTGCTGAATCCGAAGGGACGGTAGATCATGCGGATGACGGGCACGACCAGAAACAGGGTGATGCACAGGTACGGATAAACACCCCACAGAAGGTTCGTCAGAAAAGTGCTTTTCATGGGTTCAAGTGGTCTTGCAAAGAGCGGAGTCCGGTTGGGCCGGCTCGGACGCGGGCCCGTTTGATTGCTCGATTTCCAGCTTCAGCAGTCGCTCCGTCAATTGAGCGACGTGGGAGTAGACATTGGAGGCAGCTCGCAGCTGCCTTGTGAGAGGAGGCAGCGCGGGCATTATGAACTTTTCGACCACCAGGCGGCGGTGCTTCAGAGCGGGATGGCCGGCGCTGAGCGCGAGGAAATCCAGCATCAACGGCAGGTAGTCGGGCAGTTCGCCGTCGTGCATCTCAAGACCGAAGTGACGATAGAGGTTCTTCAGTTGAATCATGTAGGCGTTGCGACCGGAAACCGCGGCACCGCGACAGTTGGTCGGTTCCTCGAACAGATAATGCCCGAGGTAGAGGGGACACTTCGCTTCGATTTCAAAAGTCTGCAGGTAGGTGTCGCAGTCGCCAAGTTCCGGGCTGGCCAGCATCGCCTCGATCGTTTCGCGCAGTTCGGGAACGGCGCTGCCCGCCAATTCCGCAGCCTCACGGAGCTTTTGCGCATCCCGGTCCTCCGGGTAGAGCAGAACCTCGGAGAGAAATCGAAACGCGGCGGAATTGGGATGCGTGGTCATGGTCAGCTCCCGACTTCCTGTCCGGCACCGTGAAACGTTTGCCGGCGGTGCGGTTGCGTGCCGGGCGACATTTCGTCGTAGCCCGCGTAACCGCGCTCGATGTACGGCGCGCCCGCCGTCGCCTCGCGGTGGGTCGTCGGGACGACGAAACGCTCGTGATAATGCGCCAGCGCCAGCAGCCGGTGCATTTCCACCGCCTGGCTCTCGGTCAGGCCGGCCAGTTTCAGCACGGCGAGATCGGGCTGGTTGTACACCCGGATGGATCGGCGGTACGAGCGCAACGCCAGCAGGCGTGTCAGGGCCGACTTCACCTCCTGCTCGTTGCCGGCGGCGAGGAGGCTCGCAAGATATTTGATGGGCACGCGGAAGTCGTCGAGATTCGGGAGGTGCCGCCCCTCCTCATCGCCGCCCACCATGCGCGCGTGTCCGGAGCCGTCGCCGGCGGTCTGCACCGGGCTTTCCGGCGGCACATAAAACAGACTCGGCATCGTGCGAAACTCCGAGTGCAGCGGCAGCGCGATGCGCCATTCCTTCACCATCTTGTAGACAGGCGAACGGCGGCAGGCTTCCAGCCACGGCTCCTCGATGCCGCACTTGCGCGCCTCGGCGATCACCTCGGGATCGTTCGGATCGAGGATCACATCCCGCTGCGCCTGCACCAAGTCAAGGTCGGGCACGTTGGCGGCGGCGGGAACGCGGTCCATGTCATACAACAGCGGCCCCATGTAGCGGATGCGGCCGACGCAGGAATGAAAACAGGCGGGCGGCTGGCCGGTTTCAACGCGCGGATAGCACAGGATGCACTTCTCCATCTTTCCCGTGCGCCAGTTGAAATACACCTTCTTGTACGGGCATGAGGTGATGCAGAAACGCCACGCGCGGCAGCGGTCCTGGTCAATCAACACGATGCCGTCCTCCTCGCGCTTGTAGCCCGCGCCGCTCGGGCACGCCGCCACGCAGCCTGGATTCATGCAGTGATTGCAGATGCGCGGCAGGTAGAACATGAACACCTTCTGGTAGCTCAGAAACGCCTGCCGCTCCTGCGGCGTCATGTCCTTGAAATTGTAGTCCATGCCGCCCGTGCCGTCCTCGGTCGCGCCCGCGCCGTTGTCCTCCCAGTTCACCGCGTAGTTGATGGGAATGTCCTCCTCGCCGGTGATCATGCTCTTGGGCCGCGCCACCGGCTGCGAGCGCGTCGTGGGGGTTTGGGAATGGAGGTCCTCGTAAGTGAAGGTGAACGGGCCCTTGCCGTAGTACTCCTCCATCTGCGGCATCACGGGATTGAAGAAGAGATTCATCATCTCCCAGAAGCGCGAGGCGTTGCGGAGTTTCGGGGTGTCCGCACCTTCGCGCCGCGTCCAGCCGCCGCGATACTTGTCCTGGTTCTCCCACTGCCTGGGGTAGCCGATGCCGGGCTTGGTTTCGACGTTGTTCCAGAACATGTATTCCGCCCCCTCGCGGTTGGTCCACACGTTCTTGCACGCGATGGTGCAGGTCTGGCAGCCGATGCACTTGTCCAGGTTGAACACCATCGCCATCTGTCGTTTGATTTGCATAAGCGTGCTCCTATCGGACGAGATCCTTTTCCTGGTAGATGACCTGCTTCTTCCCGGGTTCGAGCGGCATCTTGCGAATGAAGGCCACGCAGTCGCGCTCGCTGGGACTCGTGCCCCAGTAGTTCAGGAAGTAGGTCCAGTTGGCGTAACCGCCGATCATGGTGGCGGGATTCATCATGATGCGCGTGGCGGCGTTCTGGTTGCCGCCGCGGAGGTCGCTCGCGCCGCGTTCCTGGGCGAGCTTTGAGAAGGGCACGTTCACATGGCGCTCGCTGGAATGGTACATGATGGCCATGTCGCGCGGAATCGTCTGGCTCACGACGGCCCGCACCACGATGATGCCATTCTCGTTGAAGGCCTCGACCCAGTCGTTGTCCCTCACGCCGATGGCCCGCGCGTCGTCCTCGCTGATCCACACGACCGGACCGCCGCGGAACATGTTCAGCATCTGCCAGGAATCCCAGAACATGGAATGGATCTGCCATTTGCCATGCGGCGTGATCCACCGGAACGGACGTGCCGTAGGTCCGGCCTTGGCGATGACGGCGTCGCCAACGCCGATCATGTCGACGGGCGGCTTGTAGGTCGGCAGGCACTCGCCCAGCTCGCGATACGCCCGGTGGTCGAAATAGATCTCCTGCCGGCCCGTGAGCGTGTGCCAGGGTTTCAGCGTCTCGATGTTCATCGTCCACGGCGCGTAGGTGCGGCCGGGTGATTCGATGGCCGACCAGTGCGGCGACGTCAGGCTGCGCCGCGGCTGCGAGATGAGGTCGTTGTAGTTGTGGTGAATCTCGCGGTCGCCCTCGACGAGGTGGGCGAGTGGCAGTCCGGTCTGTTTTTCGAGAACCTTGAACAGCTTGTGGCTTACCTCGCCGTCGCTCTCCGGCGAGATGCGCAGAATGATCTCGGCCACCTGCTGCGCGGTCTCCATGGAAGGCCGCCCGTCCTTTTCTCCGACGAGATAGTTCTTCTTGAGGGCTTCGTATTCCTCCTTGAGGCAGCCATCGATGCCCTTCGTGCCGTAGCCGTTCGGTTCGCACAGGCGGGGACCGAGCGTCGTGTATTTGTCCAGAATCTTCGTGTAATCGCGCTTGATGACACGGAACTTCGGCGCGGTTTTGCCGGGGATCAGGTCCACGTCGCCCTTCTTCCAATCCCGCACCTCGCCGAAAGGCTGCGCCAGCTCATCCGGAGTGTCGGTGATCAGCGGCTGCATCACGACGTCTTCAACCGGATCCGGCAGGTGCTTTTTCGCCAGCTCGGTGAACGCCTTCGCGATGGCCTTGAAGGCGTCCCAGTCATGCCGCGTTTCCCAAGGCGGATCGTGCGCGGGGGTGAAGGGGTGCAGGAAGGAATGCAGGTCAGTGCAGGTCAGGTCGTATTTTTCGTACCAGTGCGCGGTGGGGAGCACGATGTCGGCGTAGTTTGCCGACGAATCCATGCGCAGGTTGACATTGACGAACAGGTCCAGCTTCCCTTCCGGCGCCTGCTCGTGCCATTTGATGTCATTGACCAGTCCCTTCGCGCGGTCTTCGCCCAGCACGTTGTGGTGCGTGCCGAGGAAATGCTTCAAGAGATACATGTGGCCGCGCATGGACGTGCCGACCAGATTGCCGCGGAAGACCCACATCACCTTCGGGTGGTTCTCCGGCGCGTCCACGTCCTCGAGGGCGAACTTGAGTTTGCCGCTCTTGATCTGCCCGCCGAGGTAGTCTGAAACCTCCGCGTCGGTCTTCGCTCCCGCGGCGCGCGCCTCCTTCAGGACTTCGACCGGATTGCGCTTGTCGAACTGCGGATAGCACGGCAGCCAGCCGTTGCGCACGGCGAGCATGTTCATGTCGGCGGCGTGCTTCTTCTCCGGCAGCACCTTCGCCGACGGCGTCCACAGCGGATCGAGCACCATGCCGTCGTAGCGCCATTGGTCGGTGTGAAAATACCAGTAGCTCGTGCCGTTCATCATGCGGGTGACATTGTGCCAGTCCGAAGCGCCGCCGAGGTTCTGAATGGCCGCGTAGGGACGGATTTTTTCCGTGCCCACGTAGTGGTTGAAGCCGCCGCCGTTGCGGCCCATGCATCCGCAGAGGATGCCCATCACCGCTTCGGCGCGATAAGTGAGCGAGCCGCCGTGGTACCAGTGCAGCACGCCCGAACCGGTGATGAACATGCACTTGCCCTTGGTGTGCGCGGCGCTCTCAGCCCACTCGCGCCCGACCCGGATGGCGAGCGAGCGGTCCACGCCGGTCTGCTTCTCCTGCCACGCGGGCGTGAACGGTTGCGCTGCATCGTCGTAGTTCTGAGGATACGCGCCGCTGAGGCCGCGATTGACGCCATACTGTGCCATGAGCAGGTCGTAGGCGGTGGTGACGAGCACGGTCCTGCCATCGGCGAGCTGCAGCGGCTTCACCGGCACGCCGCGAACATGCTCGCGCGCGAGGCGGCCCTTGCCCGGCGTCTTGCCGAAGTTCACATCAAACGTGTCGCTGAAATCGGCGAAGCGAACGCCCGCTTCCTGTTGCGTCGGGCCAAGCATCGTAAGCAGGGGATCGAATGGCTTCCCGGTTTTCTGGTCTTCGAGCTTGAGGTTCCAGCGCCCGGGCTTCTGCGTTTCCCAACGGAAACCCACCGAGCCGCCGGGCAGGCGCGCTTCGCCGGTCTGGCTGTCGAGCATGACCATTTTCCACTCGGGATGCTGTTCGCCCTCGAAACCGGTGAGGTCGCTGATGCGTACGAATCGTCCCGGCAGATACTCGTCCTGCTTGTCGGTCGCTTCGAGCATCACGAGAAACGGCAGGTTCGTGTACTGCTTGGTGTATTCCAGGAAGTAGGGCGTTTGTTTCTGATGATGAAACTCCTGGAGGATGACGTGGATGCAGGCCGACAGGAACGCGGCATCGGTGCCGGGACGGACCGGCACCCAGAGGTCCGCGAACTTGGTCACGTCCGAGTAGTTTGGCGCGAGATTGACGAGCTTGCCGCCGTTGAACTTGTGCTCGGAGGCGAAATGGCAGTCCGGCGTGCGTGTCATCGGCAGGTTCGAGCCAATGACAATCCAATACACGCTTTGATACCAGTCGGCGGACTCGCTCACGTCGGTCTGATCGCCCCACATCATCGGCATGATGTGCGGCAGGTCGTGGTACCATTCGTAGAAGCTTAGCATGGTGCCGCCCAGGAGGTTGTTGAGGCGCTGGCCGGAAAGGAAACTCACCATGCTCATCGCCGGGATGGGTGAGAACGACGCGATGTGGTCCGGGCCGTATTTCTTGATCGTGTAGATCAGCGAGGCCGCGATGATCTCAGTCGATTCCTCCCACTTCACGCGCCGCCAGCCGGCCTTGCCGCGGGCGGACTGGTATTTCTTCTTGCGTTCAGGATTCTCGACGATGGACGCCCACGCCTCGACCGGGTCCTTGCCCGCCTCGCGCTCCTTGCGGAACATCTCGAGCAGCACGCCGCGCACGTAGGGATACTTCGGCCGCACCGGACTGTAGGGATACCACGACGACGAGATGCCGCGCTGGCAGCCGCGTGGTTCATAGTTCGGCGTGTCCGAGTTGATCTGCGGCCAGTCGGTCTTTTGCAGTTCCCAGCAGATCAGCCCGTCCTTCACGAACACCTCCCAGGAGCACGAGCCCGAGCAGTTGACGCTGTGGCTGGTGCGCACCGACCGGTCGTAGTTCCAGCGCTTGCGATAGAACTCCTCCCAGTTGCGCGGCTCATTGAGCACGCGAAACCAGCGCGAACCGTTGCCATTCCCATTGCCGTTGCCGTTCTTGCTCATGGTTGTGTCTCCTCGGGTGAAGCCGCGCCCGCATGGTCAGGTGTTTGAATTCCGAAGCCCTGCAAAAAGACGGTGACGAACGGGCGGAAATCCAGCGCCGTGCCGTACACGGCTACCACGCCCTGGCGTTTCAGATCGTAGACCAGATTCACCGCGACATTGCGTCCGATGGGATGCTGCCGCGCGTGCGGGCGTTCCTCCTCTTCTTCGCCAATCGCCGAAATGGACGCGTACACCAGCCCCGCCGGATGCACCTGCCACCAAGCGCGGAAAATCCAGCCGTCGCGTTCGGTCTCGGCCTCGCCATACTGCTGCCGTTCCGGATCGGATGGGTCAATCTCCCACTGGAACACCGGTGCAGGTCCCCGCCACGTTGTCGAAGCGCGATCCCCCATTGGCCCACCCAGCGGATTCGGACCCTCCTCACCATATCCCGCATCTGGAGCCAGGTCGGGCCGCGCCATCGCCGCGATCATCGGGTCGGGATCAAAGCCCGTGCCATCCGGGCGCGGCTCGCGCGGCAGCGCACCGGGTGTTGTCCCATGGCGATCGGTGGAGTCCCGCGGTTGGTCCCTGCCGCTCGTCACCTCGATCCTGACTTCATAGCCACCAAGCGCCGGCAGCTCTGCGAGTGCCTTCCGTGCGTCGGTTTGGATTTGAAACGCCGTCTCCGGCTTTGCCGAATTGATCTCCAATCCGACGCAGATGGCACCGTTGCGCGCGGTGATCTCCTTCACGACGCCAAACGAGACAATATTCCGCGAATATCCCGGATATTTTACGCGGGAGAGCGCTTCCTTGATCTGCGAATGCAGAGTCTCCTGGCTGATGGGGGGGCTCATTGGGGTTGGGGTTCGTTTTGGATTGGGGGGTCTGTTTTCAGCCGCCGCCGGTTTCCGCGCGCCTGTCCCGGTGCAACACTCCGCTGGTGAGCACGCGCGCACGCAAACCGCCCCGGCCTTTGAGCCAGTCCTCGGTGCGTTCGTTGCCAAACGCCTGATTCATCCAATAGCAGGGCCGGCATTCCTCCACGCCGGCAAAGCGCAGGCCCTGGATCTCGAATTCCTTTCCGACCAGCTCCGGCAGGTTCGCGCCGCTCACAAAGACATTCCGGCGCGTGGCGGCAGGTTGCGCCTCGGATAGATTCAGCTCGCGTCGAAGCGCTTCGAAAACCTCCAGTGAAAACAGGGTGATCTGACCCTTGTAGTCCGTTTTGAAATCGAAGAAGCGGTCGCCACGAATGCCACGTCCAGCCACGCACTCGATCTGATCCGCCTCCACCATGGGATGGCTTCCGGGCGGACCGCCATGGTGGCCGAAATAGTTGTGGCCCGGTGAGACAAACAGGTGGTGGACATGAATCTTTGCAGGCGGGCGGACAGCAGATTCGTGTGCTTTGGTTGCCGAAAGTGTCGAATCAAGGCACAGTCCTCCCCCCAGCGGTCGTCGGAGCGTTGACGTGGGCGTGATCATGCCGCTTCCTTTCGTTGCGGGCGCGAATTTGAGCGCCTTCGGCCGACAAGTCCTTGATCTAAATCAAGTTTTTTCGAATATTGTCGGCTGCCTACTCAAACGAAGGTTCATTTTTGGCGCTGGGTCAAGACACTCAGCGGAAAGTCACCGGCGGAGTTGCGTGACATGACGCATGTGCCCAGAGCCGCCCAGCGGAAAGGGGAGGGGTTCTCCGGGAGAGGATTGCGCCGGACGGCGGGTCCCGCGCAGAATGCCGAAGCGTGTCCTCCTCCGCCAACATCGCCCGTCATCTGCCGGCCATGGCCACTCTGCAGCCGGACCGCCCCGCGCTGAAGATTCCACGGGGACGGCATCCGGATGGCGCGATCGATTATCTTTCGCTTTCGTTTCTCGAGCTGGACCGCGAGGTGGATGCCTGGGTGGAACGCCTGCGGGGGCGGGGCGTCAGACCGGGTGATCGCACCCTGGTCATGGTGCGACAGGGGCTGCCGTTGATCGCGTCCGTCTTTGCGCTGTTCAAATGCGGCGCCATACCCGTGGTGATCGATCCGGGCATGGGTCTGCGGAGCTTTCTGCGCTGCGTCCGGCACACCCGGCCCAAGGCCTTGCTCGGCATTCCGTCCGCCATGCTCGTCAGCCGGGTGGCGCTCCGCGCCTTTGCTTCAGTCACGACCCGGATCCGTGTCCATGGCAGCCTCACCGGCCGGCTCACCCGCGCGTCCAACGGGGACGGATTGCGTACTCGAGGATTGGATACACGTGCGAGCGGTGGACTGGCGCAAAGCGCCGCATCGGATCCCGCGGCGATACTGTTCACGTCGGGATCGACCGGCGCGCCAAAGGGCGTGTGCTACACGCACGGCATGTTCGACGCCCAGGTGCGCCTGATCCGCGACACCTATGCGATTGAACCGGGCGAGATCGATCTGCCCCTGCTGCCGGTCTTTGCCTTGTTCAATCCTGCCCTCGGCATGACCACGATTGTTCCGGAAATCAATCCGAGCCGGCCGTCCTCGCTTGATCCTTCGGCCATCGTGCGCGCGATCACCCAGGAGGAAGTCACGAATTCCTTTGGTTCTCCGACTCTCTGGCGAACGATCGCGGAATACGCGGTGGCGCGGGACATCACCCTGCCAACGCTGCGGCGCGTTCTTTGCGCGGGCGCGCCGGTTCCGCCTGAGCTTTGGGATCTCGCCCGGGATCTGCTGCCGAACGGGCGTCTGCACAGCCCCTACGGGGCAACCGAGGCGCTGCCGGTCTCGAGCATTGCATCGGACGAGGTTGCGTCCGAGACAGCCGCGCTGACGAGAAGGGGCGCGGGAACCTGCGTCGGTCGACCGATCGGCGGCGGCGATGCGGTGCGGATGCGCATCCTTCGCATCACGGATGGGCCCGTTCCCTCCATGGATGCGGCGGTCGAATGCGCCACCGGGGAGATCGGCGAGATTGTCGTCGACGGCCCGTCAGTCACGCAGAGCTATGACGGACTTCCCGTGGCGGATGCCCTGGCCAAGATTCCAGAAACCTCCAATGGCGAAGGTGCGCGGCGGCGGTGGCATCGCATGGGGGACTGCGGGTATGTGGATGAAAAGGGGCGGATTTGGTTCTGCGGGCGCCGGGTTGAGCGGGTGGTGACTGCGCACGCCACGCTGTTCACCGAACAGGTGGAACCCATTTTCAACCAGCACCCGTCGGTCCGGCGCAGTGCGCTCGTGGGAGTTGGGCCGCGCGGACAGCAGCAACCGCTTGTGGTGGTCGAACTCAAGGCAGGAACGGATCGTTCCGGCACTTTTGAGTCCGACTTGCTGGCATGGGCGCGGAAGCAGCCTTCGAGGGTTGACCTTCGTGAAATCCGCGCGGTCCTGGTTCACCGCGGGTTTCCGGTGGATGTCAGGCACAATGCCAAGATTCACCGCCTTGCACTCGCGAGATGGGCGGCAGGACGGCTGGAGTTCTGAATCCCGGTTGTTTCGTCGGAATTCCTGGACAATTCCAGCCGGGCACGGGCTAAAACTTCGCCTCGCCGCCGCGTAAAATCGCGTTTTTGATGCCGCCACATGCCTTCAGAGGATCCACTTGCGTCACATCTGATTCCCGGCCCGGTGCGTGAGGCCCTGCGCTTTTCACCCGACAACGCCCCGCTGCTTTCATTCGCTGCGGACACGCTGCTGAAGCACGGTGCATTTCAGCAGGCGGAAATCGTGTTCAAGCGCGCGCTTCAGTTGCAGCCCGAATATCTCCAGGCGCACCTCGGCCTGGCCTCGGCCTTCTATCAACAGGGCAAACACAGCGCGGCGCTCGTCATTGTCGAGGCGCTGACGGAGCCCCGGGATGCGCACGTCAAGGCGCTTCTGCTTCACGCCCGTCTCGTCCTCAAGGGTGGAGAGCGCGAACTTGCCGCGAAACTCTATCGCCGGGCGGTCTCCGCGGACCAGGAGGTCAAGGATGCGGAACTGGCGCTCAACTTCGCCCAGGTTTTTCCGAACGAAAAGCTTCCGACAAGACCGGTCGGGTTGCGCGACTTGGTGACTGAAGAGCGTGAGGACGGCTCGCCGGAATCGGGTGGGAAGGACCAGGCCGAACGCGAGCGTCTTCCAATCGGCGACGCTCCCGCTCCCCGTGAAATCGACGTGGAGAAACCGGCGCTCACCTTCGACGACGTCGGTGGCATGGAGCAGATCAAGGAGGAGATCCGGCTGAAGATCATTCTCCCGCTCCAGCAGCCGGATCTCTACAAGGCCTACGGAAAAAAGGCGGGTGGGGGCATCCTGCTCTACGGTCCTCCGGGCTGCGGCAAGACCTTCCTCGCCCGCGCCACGGCCGGACAGGTGAACCTCAATTTCATCGCGGTTGGCATCAACGACGTCCTGGAGATGTGGATTGGGCAGAGTGAAAAGAACCTGCATGCGATTTTCGAGCAGGCCCGCCAGAGCCGCCCCTGTGTCCTGTTCTTCGACGAAGTCGACGCCCTCGGCGCCAACCGCTCGGACCTCCTGAAGAGCGGCGGACGTCAGCTCATCAACCAGTTTCTCAGCGAACTCGACGGCGTTCAGAGTTCGAACGAGGGCGTGCTCATCCTGGCGGCCACCAATGCGCCCTGGCACCTGGACGCCGCCTTCCGCAGGCCGGGTCGATTCGACCGGATCCTTTTCGTGCCGCCGCCGGATTTCGCGGCGCGGAGACAGATCGTCAGCCTGCAGCTTGAGGGAAAGCCGACCGAAATGCTGGATGTCGACGTGATTGCCCGGAAGACGGATGGATTCTCCGGCGCCGACATCAAGGCGGTGGTGGATCTGGCCATCGAAGCCCGGCTCCGCGACGCGGTGAAAAGTGGACGCGTCAAGCCGCTGGTGGAGGGGGACATTCTTGCCGCGGTGAAGAAGCACAGGCCGACGACGCGCGAGTGGTTCGACACCGCGCGCAACCACGCGCTCTATGCCAATCAAGGCGGACTCTACGACGACGTGCTCAATTTTCTAGGGGTGAAGAAGTGATGAGCGTTCACCTCGCCCGCGCGGAGGTGCTCCTCGCACAATCCCGGCCCGGAGATGCCGAGCGCGAGGCGCGCCAGGCTCTCTCGCAGGATCCTCAGAATGCATCCGCCCATGTCATCCTGGCCTTGTGCTGCGTGCACCAGAACCGGACGGAGGAGGCGCTTACAGAGTCCCGCGCGGCCGTGGGACTTTCGCCCGCGGATCCGAACGTTCATCGCATACTCAGTTTTGTTCTGCACCGGCTGGGTCGCCAGACGGAGGCACTGGCCTCCATCCAGGAGGCTCTGCGCCTGGATCCCAATGAGGCTGAATCCCACGTGCTGCGCTCGGCCATCTACTTTTCCCTTCGCAACTGGAAGCTGGCGTTGCAGTCGGCTGAGGAGGCGTTGGCGATCGATGCCGAGCATGTGGAAGCCGCAAACTTCCGGGCGATGGCCCTCACCCAGCTCGGGCGAAAGCAGGAGGCCGCTGAAACGGTTGACTTCGCGCTCAGCCGCGAACCCAACAACGCCCTTTCCCACGCCAACCAGGGCTGGAACTGCCTGCACAAGAATGATCCTCGCAAGGCGCAGATCCATTTTCGCGAGGCGTTGCGACTCAGTCCGGGACTGGAATATGCGCGCGAGGGCATGCTAGAGGCGCTCAAGGCACGCAATCCGGTCTATCGGCTGATGCTCGCCTATTATCTCTGGATCGGGCGCCAGAGCGGCTGGCTTCAGACTGCCTTCATTGTGGCGGTATTTTTCGGCGGACGCATCATCGGCGGCCTCTCCGAAAGTTATCCGAACCAGCAGTGGCTGTTCACCCCGCTGCTGGTGTTGTTTTTTCTGTTCATCTACCTCTCGTGGACCTCCCAGCCGCTGTTCAATCTCATGCTCCGGCTGGATCGATTTGGACGACATGTGCTGTCGCCTGACCAGCGACACGGAAGCACGGTGTTCGGCATCGTCTTTGCCGCGCTGGTCGCCGCGGTTGCGGCCTGGCTCTACACCGGTTCGGAAGAGATTGGTTTCGGTGCGGTGATCCTCGCGGTGCTCTCACTCGCCGTCGCCGCCACCTGGCTTCATCGCGCAAGGGTGCGCGTGTTCCTCGGTGCCGCCACGGCCGGCCTGGCTGTGCTTGGTGCCATCGCTATGCTGATGATTCACCGCGGCCATCCGATGGCGGTGTCGGCGCAGCAGGCCTTTTTCTTTGCCTTCATCATCTTCCAATTGATCGCCCTTGGATCGCGCTCCCGCGGCTGAGCCGCTGGCGGGCTACCGCAGCGCCAGGGCTTTTCGCAGGACGGGCTCCATGACATCGGCCTGGCGCATGAATCCGAGGTCGCTCGCATGGGAGCCGTCGACGGCTCCGTCCGCATCGTCTCCATAGAGGTGGTCTCCGGAAATGTAGAACAGGTTGCTCACGCCCTCCTTGAGCAGTCCGTCGTACGCCGCGCGCAGCGCCGCGTGATTCTCATCGTGGAATCGCTTCTTGTTCGGAGTGATCCACTCATTGGAGAAGCGCCGGTCCTCGACGAGAACGATGGGCGTCGTCGCCTTGACCGCTCGGATCTGTCTCACAAGCGGAGCGGTCCTTTCGGTGACCATTCCGGGAGTCATGTTCGGCAGGCAGTCGATGACGTACACCGCAGCATCGATCCGGGTAAGGCAGTCCCCCACGGCCGTATCCATGCGGCCATTACCGGAGAAGCCGAGATTGACCACCGGGCGGTCGAAACGCCGGCCGAGGATCGCGGTATGGACCATGCCGGGACGCGAGGCGCAGGCCCCGTGCGTGATGGAGGTTCCATAGAAGACGATGGGTTTCCGTCGCGGCGCGAGCGGTTCAAAGCGGGAGCCGGCGGGGACGCCGATCCTGAGGAACTCGACCCCATTGTAGAGAGGCAGGTAGGCCGCGTATTCGCGGAGCCCGGGCATCAGGTCCTTGATGACCTCAACTTTGACCTCCTGGGTTGCGGGCCTTGTGACATTGACCCATCTCCAGTGACCCTTCGCATCCCGGGCATAGAAATCCACGCCGCTTACGCCTGTGGCCGGCATGTGTGCCATGGCCAGCCTGTCCTTGGAGAGCAGGTAGTGAACGTGAAGCGAGGATGCGTCCGTCTTGAAGCGCACAACCATGCCGGCGGAGTCCCGGCTCAGATTCCATACGTTCTTCGTGACTTCCGCCTCGGCGGATGCCGGCAGGCGGTCGAACCAGCGGAGGCGTTTCTCGTCGACGAACTCGCGGCCCTCGGCGCCCCACGTCGTGACGTCATGCCATTCCACCCCTGCCGCGGCGTCCTTTCCCGCACCCATGCTCGGGTCGGCTTTTGAGACATCGGCGGCCTTCTGCGTTGTTGTCTGCGCGGGCAGGGAGGCCGACAGGCATAGCAAGGCTGCAAGCAGGAGGAATCGGGTTTGTTTCATGGAAGGGAGTGGAGTTGAGGAACCGGACATTCGGGAAATCCTGAAGATGCAAAACCGACGGCGGGTCGCGAGACCGCAGTTTGTCGTGCAAGTGATTATCGGGCCTGTGCCGCAGTGGCGGCGGGTTCGATCAACCGCTCCGACGGCTCGCGCCAGGCTAGAAGGCGAAGTGCATTGAGCACCACGACGACGGTGCTGCCTTCATGAAAGACGACCGCGACGCTCAAGGGAATGGCGCCGGCTGCAGAGGCGAGGATGAGCAGGATGATGACTCCCAGGGCAATGCCCAGGTTCTGCTTGATGATGCGATTGCTGGCCCGGCTCAGACCGATGGCGTAGGGCAGCTTGGCAAGGTCGTCACCCATCAGGGCGACATCGGCGGTCTCGATGGCCACCGCCGTGCCGGCGCCCCCCATCGCCACGCCGATCGTGGCGGCGGCCAGCGCGGGCGCATCGTTGACTCCGTCCCCTACCATGGCAATCGCGCCGTGCTTCTTCTCCCAGTCCTGGATCAACGCGAGTTTCGCCCCTGGCAGCAGTTCGGACTGCACCTCGTGAATTCCCAGTGCTTGCGCGACCCGTTTCGCGACGGATGCGTTGTCGCCGGTCAGCATGATGCGGTGCTCGATTCCCAGCGCCTGCAAGCGCCGGAGCGCGGGTCCGGCGGAGGCGCGCGGCTGGTCGGCGAGGCCGATCACGCCGAGAAAAGCACCGTCGCGTTGCACAATCACCGTTGTCATTCCCGCTCCCTCCAGGCGTCCCACGATCTGCTTCAGCGGCGAAGAAGGACCGGCATGGGCGTCGCCTGAAAATGCGCGCAGAGCACCGAGAACGACGGACTCGCCATCCACGTCAGCCTGAATCCCGCGGCCGGCCAGATTCTCGATCCGGCTCGCATGGGGAAATGCCAGACCCCGGGCCTTCGTGTGGCGAACGATGGCGACAGCCAGGGGATGGCTTGACTGTTCTTCAACAGCTGCGGCGATGCGAAGCACCTCCTCTTCGGAGGAGCCGGGAAAAACCACTATCTCAATCACGGAAAACTGGCCCGTGGTCAGCGTGCCCGTCTTGTCCAGGGCGACGGACTGCAATCGCCCCAGATTTTCCAGATGCACCCCGCCCTTGATGAGGATGCCGCGCCGGGCGGCCTGGGCGACGCCTGCGAGAACCGCCGCCGGAGTTCCCAGCGCGAGCGCGCAGGGCGACGCCGCAAC
Source organism: Opitutaceae bacterium (assembly GCA_015075305.1). Classification (NCBI taxonomy): domain Bacteria; kingdom Pseudomonadati; phylum Verrucomicrobiota; class Opitutia; order Opitutales; family Opitutaceae; species Opitutaceae bacterium. The sequence continues at coordinate 83,535 of JABTUS010000010.1, forward strand.
CAGCAGCAGCATGCCGCGGTAGAAGCTGTCGGCCCAAGCCCATTGCAGCAGCAGCGGGGGCAGGACTATGACCAGAAGTGTTCCCAGGAGGACGATGGGAACGAACCACTGGGTGAAGCGCTCGGTCAGCCGCTGCGTCGGGCTCTGCTGATGCTGAGCCTCGGTGACGAGATGCATGACGCGGGCGAGAGTGTTGTCGGCAGCCAGCCTTGTGGTCCGCACATCGAGCGCATTGTCCTGATTGATCGTGCCGGCGAAAACGCTGTCGCCGGGCTCGCGCGTCACGGGCACACTTTCCCCGGTGATCGCGCTCTGATCGAGGCTGCTCGTGCCTTCGGCGACCACCCCGTCCACCGGAACGCGGTCACCGGGGCGGACTACAACGATCTCGTCGATCGCCACATCTTCGACGGGAATTTCGACAAGCCTGCCGGACCGTCGGACATGGGCGGTTGTCGGCATGAGTTTGCCGAGTTCGCCAACCGCGTTGCGCGCGCGATCGAGCGCGTAGTGCTCGCCGGCGTGTCCGAGTGAGAAAAGGAAGAGCAGAAACGCACCCTCCGCCCACTTCCCGAGAATGGCGGCGCCGGCGGCGGCCGCGAGCATGAGGATGTCGGTGTCGAACCTTCCGCGCAGCAGCATCGGAAATGCGCTGCGGGCCACATCGAGGCCGCCGGCGAGGTACGAGGCGATGTAGAGCGTCAGGGCGACCACTCCCGGAAGCCCCGCGAATTTCACGCCGAAGAATGCGATGACCAGGGTGATGCCGGATATGGCCACCATGATCACCGCCCACTTTTCGCGCAGCCCCGATGGGAGGATTTCGGGCGCCATCTCGCACGCATGGCCCGCGCCATGCGAGTGACTCCGGGCGGCACTCCGCCCCGTTGAATCCGGAACGGGGGAAACCGGGGTGCTCATGGTGAAGTCATGGGCACACTGGAGGCGCGGTGCGAATGTCTCTGGTGGAGGAAACCGGCATCAAATGGCCAGCTGCGGACGTGTCGGCTCGGGCCAGTCGACGTGGAAGAATTTTCCACGGGGCTGGTCGACGCGCTCGTAGGTGTGCGCACCGAAGTAGTCGCGCTGCGCCTGGAGCAGGTTGGCGGGCAGGCGGGCGGAGCGGTAGCTGTCGTAGTAGGCGAGAGCCGACGCGAAGGTCGGCGCCGGCACGCCGCATTCTGCCGCGAGCGACACGACCCTGCGCCAGTTCTCCTGCGCCTTGCGCACGGTCTTGTTGAAATAGGGATCGAGCAGCAGGTTCGCGAGGGCGGGATTGCGGGCATAGGCCTCGGTGATCTTCTGCAGGAAGGCGGCGCGGATGATGCATCCGCCGCGCCAGATCTGGGCGATCTCGCCGAAGTTGAGCTTCCACCCGTATTCCTTCTGCGCGGTGCGCATGAGCTGGAAACCCTGCGCGTACGAGCAGATTTTCGAGCAGTACAGCGCGTCGCGAATCGCCTCGATCAGCGCCTTTTTCGCACCGCGGTATTTCTTCCCCGGACCCTTGAGGATCTTCGCCGCGGCGACGCGCTCCTCCTTGATGGCGGAAATGCATCGGGCGAAAACCGATTCCGCGATCGTCGGCGCGGGGACGCCCATGTCGAGCGCGTTTACCGAGGTCCACTTGCCCGTGCCTTTCTGGCCGGCTGTGTCGAGAACGACATCGACAAAGGCCTTCCGCTTTGTGACGGGATCCTTCTGCTTGAGGATGTCGGCGGTGATCTCAATCAGGAAGCTGTCGAGCGTGCCGCGATTCCATTCGGAAAAGATTTCGCCCATTTCCGCGGGCTTGAGTCCGAGCAGGCCCTGCATCAGCGCATAGGCCTCACAGATCATCTGCATGTCACCATACTCGATGCCATTGTGGACCATCTTCACATAGTGGCCCGCGCCGTTTTCGCCGATGTAGGTCGTGCACGGCACGCCGCCCTTGACCGGCTGTCCGGGTTTGGCTCCGGGTATCGGCTTGCCCGTCTTGGCGTCTACCTTGGCGGCCACCGCTTCCCAGATCGGCTTGAGTTCCTTCCATGCGGCAGGATCGCAGCCCGGCATGAGGGAAGGGCCGAATCGCGCACCCTCCTCGCCTCCGGACACGCCCGAGCCGATGAAGCGGAGACCCTTTTCCTTCAGCGCTTTTTCACGGCGGATGGTGTCGGTCCACAGGGCATTGCCGCCGTCGATGATGATGTCGTCCTTTTCGAGCAGCGGCACCAGGCCGTCGATCACGGCGTCGGTGGCCTTGCCGGCCTGGACAAGAATGACCGCCTTGCGCGGGCGGGAGAGGGATTGAACAAACTCCTCCAGCGTGCGGGTGCCCACCAGTCCGCCAGGGGTGTTGGGATTGTCGGCGACGAATTTGTCCGTCTTTTCAGTGGTGCGGTTGAACACCGAGATCTGAAAGCCGTGGTCGGCGATGTTGAGCGCGAGGTTCTGACCCATGACCGCCAGGCCAATGAGTCCAATATCGGAGTGTGACTTGGGCATACGCGAGTCTGCGAGCATGGCAGGCCGCGGAGGCCCGGCCAATCCCAATCTGTAGCACCCCGATGAGCGTTAAGTCGCGACCCGTCTCAAAGTTTCGTGTCCCGTTTCTGAACCTCGTTGTAGTTCACCTTGCTCGGGAAGAACGGTGCAATCTTGGATATGACGGGAGAGAGAAACTTGGGTTCGTTGCGATTGTAAATCCACTGGAAACCCACGATGGCAAGAGCCGCGACGCCGATGATGGTGAGCCATATTTTATTGGCACCCTGAAGTTTGCGCAGGATGATCACCAGTGCGGCGATGATTGCGACGCCGATCGCGGCAAATTTCCAGACATCCGTCGGGATGTCCTTGAGGCGCGAAAGAGCTCCGGCTGCGAGAAAGTGCATGGGACTGTTGGAAAAAGGCGTCGATCGAACGAAGTCGCCGATGACCAAGGTCTGCCAATATGCACTGACCCCGGCACCTGCTACCCTCGAATCGGCGCAATGGTCGGTCGCGAACACACTGAATGCCGTTTCACAGATTATTTAACCGGGGGGTGCGCTCAGTGCGAAGCCTCCTCCTCATCCGCAAGGTCGGCCCGCCTTATGTATCACATATAATACAAAAACTTGATTTCGGGATACAATCACCCAAAAGTGCATCGCATACAAAACATGGATTTTGTTGAAGCCGGCATTCTTATCCGCGATGCAAGACGTACGGCAGGCATGACCCAAGAGGCGCTGGCGAAGCGTCTGCGCATGAGTCGATCCACGATTTCCCAACTTGAAAATGGCATGATCGCCGAATTGGGGGTGCGAAAACTCGCGCGGATCTGCGAGCGGCTTGGCCTCGAAATAACCGTGCGCCCGCGAAATCCCCGGCTGACTTTGCACGAAGCTTACGCGCGCAATCGCAAGGAGCGGCAGGCCGCGTTCAAGGAAACCGACGCCACGCTCGCCAAGTTAACCCCAGTCCAGCATGGCTAATGTGTTCGTAAATCGTGTGCCGGTTGGGGTTCTGGCCCGGGAAGAGCCGGCAAACCGGTTCACATATGCCTCCCGCGTCACGCCGTCCCAAGCCGTTTCGCTGCTCATGCCCATCGGCCCCGGCCCGTATTACGCAGAGCGAGCCGCCGTGCTTCACCCGATTTTTGATATGAGTCTCCCGGAGGGAACCCTCCGAGAGGCACTCGGCAATATGTTCGCCAAAGTGCTGCCCGTGTTTGACGATCTGGCTCTGCTGGAGGTCGTTGGCCGCTCGCTGATCGGGAGACTTCGCTTTGGCGTGTCAGCCGCGGAATTGGACGAAGTTCCCGCCCAGAATCTCTCGGATTTGCTTGCTTATCGCGGCACCGGCGACCTTTTCCGTGATTTGCTGGAGCGTTATGCACGTTATTCTGGCGTGTCAGGTGTGCAGCCCAAGTTGCTCTTGCGCGACAACGGCAGCCTGCGCGTGGACGAATGCAGCCCCATCGAGGGTGAGCGCATCATGACGCACGGGACTACCCACCTGCTCAAGGCTTTCGAGGCGGCCAGGTATCCAGCTCTCGCCGCCAACGAATACCATTGTTTGCAGGCTGCGAGAACGGCCGGTCTATCGGTTCCGCCTGTGCAGATTTCCGCCGACGGGCGGATGTTGGTGATCGAGCGCTTTGACCGTAAAGCCGACGGCTCCTACCTGGCGTTCGAGGATGGGTGCGCTCTCGATGGTCGCCTGTCCCGCGAGAAATACGAAGGCTCATATGAGCAACTGGTCCCAACGCTGGCATCGGCGCTGCAGGATCCCGATGCCATTCAAAGTGGGCTCGCACAGTTTTTCCGCTCGTTGGTGTTCTCCATCGCGGTCCGCAACGGCGATGCCCACAGGAAGAACTTCGGTGTGCTGTACGACGATGCCACGGGGCCAGTGTCGCTGGCGCCAACTTACGATGTCGCAACCACGGTGGTCTATGTGCCGAAGGACAGCCTGGCTTTGACGCTGGAAGGATCCAAACGTTGGCCCGAATATGGAAAACTCCAGCGATTCGGTGTGCAACGATGCCGGCTGACTGCGGCGGCGGCACAAGCGATCATAGCGGAAGTCGTGGACGCGGTCGCGACTGCCGCAGACCGACTCGATGCCAAAGCCATTCCCGGATCGGCAGAGACCGTCGAACAGATGCGCCGTGTTTGGAGAGAAGGCGTGGCGTCATTGCGCAAGGCGGCCACCTCGTCGTAGAGCCCAGCCCTTGTTTTCTTGTCCCTGCCGCAACGCTTCTTTACGCATTCAAGCCTCCTCCAACCCAGGGCCACTCATGGAGACTCGCCGCGATTTCATCAAAAAGGCCATGCTGCTCTCCGGGGCCGTGGGCTGGGACGGTTCTCTCTTTCAGTCCATCGCCCATGCGGCGGCGATCGACCCCGCGCCGGGCAGCACGTATGCCGACGCGGAACATGTGGTGATCCTGATGCAGGAAAACCGCTCCTTCGATCACTGCTTCGGCACACTCAAAGGGGTGCGCGGGTTCAACGATCCACGCGCCATTCAGCTGGCCAATGGCCATCCGGTCTGGCTGCAAAGCAACGGCGAGGGCCGGACATACGCCCCCTTCCGCTTCGATATCCGCGGCACCAACATCACCTGGCTGGGCTCCACGCCGCACTCGCGTTCCAGCCAGGTGGATGCGTACAACGGCGGCAGATACGACCGATGGATCGACGTGAAAAAGGTCAACCACAAGGGTGTGGAAAACATGCCGATGACGCTGGGCTACTACACGCGTGCCGACGTGCCCTTCAACTACGCGCTGGCCGATGCCTTCACGGTTTGCGACCAGAACTTCTGCTCCGCGATGACCAGCACCTGGCCGAACCGACTCTATCTTTGGTCGGGCACGATTCGCGGGGAGCAGAGCAGCGAGGCCAAGGCCTACATTCGCAACGAGATTCCCTACGGCGAAGCACATTGGACGACCTTTCCCGAGCTTCTCGAAAAGCACGGCGTGTCCTGGAGGGTTTACCAGAACGATCTCACCGCCGGCGGCGGTTTCCAGGGGAACGAACGCTCCTGGCTGGCTAATTTCGGCTGCAATCCCCTGGAGTATTTCTCGCAGTACAACGTGCGTTTCTCGCCACGCTATGTGGCTGGATTGCAGGCCCAGGTCAGCGGGCTGCCTGTCGAAATTGCGAAGCTGAAAACCACGCTCGCGAATTCCCCGCCGGACACGCATAAAACCGGTGCGGCCCGCAAGGCATTCGATCGGGCGCAGGAAAAAGCGGCACAGGACCTCGCCAGGAAGGAAGAGGTGCTCCGCCACGCGCAGGCCGAACTGAAGAAGTGGAGCCGGGAGAACTACGAGCACCTCAGTGCCCGGGCGAAGAGCCTTTACCAGAAAGCCTTCACCACGAACGTGGGCGACCCCAATTATCATCGGCTCACCCAGCTGACCTATGAGGTAAACGGTGAGAAGCGCGAACTGGAGATACCGAAAGGCGATGTCCTCCACCAATTTCGCCAGGACGTGAACAACGGGCGTCTTCCCGCGGTTTCGTGGCTGGTCGGCCCGGCGAACTTCACCGATCATCCCTCGACGCCCTGGTATGGAAGCTGGTATGTCTCCGAGGTCATCGACATTCTGACGAAAAATCCGGAGGTGTGGAAGAAGACGGTTTTCATCCTGACCTATGACGAGAACGACGGGTACTTCGATCACATCCCACCGTTTGTCGCACCTGATCCGGCCAGGCCGGAAACAGGCAGGTGCTCCCCGGGCATCGATCCGGGCGTCGAATACATCCGCCGCGAACGCGAACTCGCCCAAGGCGTCGCGGAAAAGGAAGCCCGGGACGGCCCCTCGGGCCTCGGCTTCCGCGTCCCGATGATCATCGCCTCGCCCTGGACGCGCGGCGGTCGCGTTTGTTCGCAGGTCTTCGATCACACTTCCGTGTTCCGCTTCGTGCAAAACTGGCTGGGACAAAAAAGGGGACAACAGATCGTCGAAAACACCATCAGCCTTTGGCGCCGGACGATCACCGGCGACCTCACCTCGGCATTCCGCCGCTTCGACGCGGACGACGGCAAGAGGCTGGCTGCCCTGGAAAAGACTCCCTTCATCAAGGGCATCTACGACGCGAAGTTCATGCCCGCGCCCTCAAATTACAAGGCCCTTACGGACGAGGAAATCGCGAGAACCGCCAGCGACCCGCGCACCTCGCCCTACCTGCCGCGGCAGGAGCCGGGCGTGAAACCCTCCTGCGCCCTGCCCTATCAGCTCTACGCTGATGCCCGCCTGAGCGGTGACCGAAAAAGCCTTTCCCTCCGCATGGAGACGAGGAAGGAAATCTTCGGCGAACGCTCCGCCGGCTCGCCCTTCAACCTCTACACGCCCGTCAGGTACGCCGCGGCGCGTACAGACGGGAAAGCCCCGGTCTTCGAGTACGTCGGCAGCCGCTCCTACGCCGTGATCCCGGGAGACCGCCTCACGGACACCTGGCCCGTGTCGTCATTCGAGAATGGCCTTTATCACCTCCGGATCCATGGTCCCAACGGCTTCTATCGCGAACATCGCGGCCGAACGGATGATCCGGCCTTGCTGATCGAGTGCGATTACGAGCGCACCCCGGCGGATGCGCGCCAGCTCACCGGCAACGTGCTGTTGCTCATCAAAAACACCGATGTGCGGAAGTCCCATGAAGTGACCGTCAGGGATCATGCCTACGGCGCGCAGCCCATCCGTCAGACCATCGCCGCCGGCGGGGACCGCGTGACGAGGATCGTGCTCGACACGCGCGCCAGCCGCGGCTGGTACGACTTCAGCGTTCTCGTGGCCGGGGCCGTGCATTACGAGAAACGCCACGCCGGCCGCGTCGAAACCGGAGCCGACGGCATCAGCGACCCCTGCATGGGAGAAAGCAGGAAGACGTCGTAGCCCAGCCCGGGCCTTTCGCTTCACGGGCGGCCCGCAATTTGTCGACCCGCTTGCGATCATACGAGGAAACTTTCTCCACGAGGTGGAGAAACACCTCGCCAAGTTTTCCGCGAGATTCAACCAATTCAGGAAGGACTCCTACACACCCTTTTGAAAAATCCACCCCTGCTTCGCAGACCCTCAAACACCAACGCGACCCGAAAATCGTCAATTCATCATTCCAATTGGCGAAATCGGGCTAGCTTGTGCGAAAGGTGAGGTTTGACCCCTTTGGCTGGTCCTTTCGTTCCAGGCCATAGCCTGAAAGTGTAACCCATGTCCCCGGACAGTTTGTTACCTATGTCCCCGGATCATACCGGCATACGCTGCAACTGCGTCTGCCCCGCGCGGCCAGCGTCAGCGCCGCCGGCTGCGCGAGATTGAGGCGCGCCCGGCGCCAGCCGGGCGCAGCGGGGCAGGACTCCTCCGGACGGAGCGCAGCGGAGGAGGAAGCAGGGCTCGTGACAGGCCGGAGGCTCGGCGCAGGAATGGCGCGAGACGTGCCGTTTGGTTCCGCGTTGTGATGAGCGCGAGCGAACGGTGCTCAACTGAGCTCGTATTTTTTCTTCGCTTCTTCGGCGGCAATAACGGCAAGTCGCGGTGGACCGCCGCCCTGGAGTTCGCCTTGCGGGTAGGTGCGTTCCCAATATCGGCCGTCGTCAGGGTCTTGATAAAGCGTTTCCCAAGCGCCCCATTGCTTGCTAACCGCAATCTCACGCAAGTGGTGAGAAGTCAGCCATTCGATGCGTTCACACGTCGGATCGCCTCGAACTTTCTCACCCTCGACGATCCACTTGCCGACCAAATCTGTTTCGTGCGGCTGTGGTTTCATGGCCCGATGATTCTCGTGGATGCTCCCGGCGGAATTGGCCCGTTCGGAACGACAAACTCGGGAGCACCACCGAGAGTTCGCCCTCCTTGGATGAAGCCCGGATTTGTTCGGTCAGGCCAAAAGGGGTCAAACCTCACTTTTAGCACAATTTAGGGCCAAAAGAGCGATGGCCGCATTTGATCCAAGCCGACTCTGGCGGCGCAGCGAAGTCGGCCCGCAGCCGAGGTGTGTTATGCGGCATGACGGCTAGAGAAGCACAATGCGTAAAGGGTCAGTCGTTATCTTTTGCATTGAGGGTGCAGTCGAGAACCGAGAGGATGGAGAAGGACAGGAAAGACGAGGGTGGAGTACGGGGGCGTGGGCCATGCTATCAGCAGGGGCAATTACAGGGAGTGCATGTTCAAGGACGACGAGGCGAAGGGATCCCTTGAGGAGAGGCTGGCGGCGGCGGTGGTCGGGATGGGATGGGTAGCGCACGACTGGGTTGTGATGGGAAGCCATTGTGGGCTTGCGGTCGACACACCGCGGGGAAATCCGGAATCGGGAAGTCAATGACTGCAACCCGCCTTTTCAGCGAGATCCAATCGGTTCAGGAAGGAGAACGGGCATGTCCTCCAAGGCGGGCAAAAGGCGATTGTGGTCGAGCTCGGAGAGGCGTTTTCCACTCCGGCGTTCGAGAGCGAATGGGCAGGCACCGGCAGGGACCTGAAGCCGGGATCAATTGCAATTAAATTTCTGATCCTTTATCTTTTCTCCCCTGACCGCTACAGGCCGAGCTGACGGGACAATTCCTCGACCGTGAGTTTGTGGTGCGCAGCCACGGCCTTGAGGATGCCCCGCAATGCGCCCACCTTGATCGGGCTGTGTTTGGGCACCGTGACATGGTGCTGGCCTCCGCGCTGGGTCGTGAGCCGGACGTGCGAGCCCGTTAGCCGCACCCGCCCGTAGTCGAGGGCACGCAAAGCCTTCACCAAGTCAGAACCGCTGAGGTCGCGCGGGATCTTCACATCGCCAGGACCTCATCCCGCACAATATGCAACCGGATCACCTGCGGGAGCGGGCCGGGCACACCGTCGCCAAAATGGCACTGCACGGCTTCGCGCACATTGGCGCGCAGCTCCTCCAAGGTATCGCCCTCGGTGAAGATGTCGTGTCCCAGCGCCGAGGCCGTGTAGCCACCATCGGTTTCGTCCTCCCGCACCTCAAAAATGATTTCCATTGTCATGGTCGCACCCTATGAATCCTCCCCCTCATCCGCAAGCTCGCCTTGAACTCACGCCGGCTGACCGGGTTCTTGGGATGAACTCCGCGTGGCGCAGTTGATCCACTGCGACTCGCCATCGCGATAGTGCTCCTTTTTCCAGATGGGAATCCGCGCCTTTGCTTCGTCGATGATCCAGCGGCAGGCTGCGAAGGCGGCGTCCCGGTGCGCGGCCGACACGCCGACCCACACGGCGATGTCGCCGATCTGCAGCGCACCCACGCGATGCACGCACGCGGCACTGGTGAAGGTAAACCGGGCGGCGGCCTCCTCGAGAATGCGCGCACCCTCCTTCTCTGCCAGCGGGCCGTGCGCCTCGTAGTCGAGCGACTGCACCGACTGCCCGTCATTGTGATCGCGCACGCGTCCGGTGAACTCGACCCAGGCGCCTGCGCGGGGATTCTCGAGTGACTGCGCGAGCAAGGCGGGATCGATGGGTTCCTGTGTGATTCGAAAGGTCACAGCCGAAAATTTCTGGCGCCCGAAACATGGGGCAGTATCAACCGCCCGCGACCGGAGGGACGAACACGAGCTCGCAGCCTTCGCGCAAGGGCGTGTTCATCGCGGCGAATTCGCCGTCGATGGCGACGCGGATGCGGTCGGCAGGCAGCGTGAAGCGGTATTGTCCGGCGAGTTCGGCGTAGAGCTCGGCGGCGGTGGCGGCCCGGGTGGAGATCACTTCCTGGCTGAGACCGCGCTGCTCGCGAAGGAGGGCGAAATAGCTGAGGCGTACCGTGGTCATGACTCACTTCGCGGAGTAATCGGATTTTCCGCCAGTCTTTTCAAGCAGGCGAACCTGCCGGATGATGATGTCGTGCGAGACCGCCTTGCCCATGTCATAAAGTGTGAGGGCGGCGATCGAGGCGCCGGTGAGTGCCTCCATTTCCACACCAGTGCGCCCGTGGGTTTCGACGACGCACTCAATGACCGCCTCCGCTGATCCATCCGCGAGGGCTGGCGAACACTCGATGGTTATCCTGCAGTTGTCGAGAGGCAGCGGATGACACAGCGGTACTTAGCTCGCTGGTTTTGCGCCCATGATGCCGGCGAGAATGGCGGTCCGAAACGGCCTCTTTGTTTGATCCGATGTCGCCGTCCTTCAACTGCCCCGCCAGCGCGGGAGGCAGCATCACGGTCGCCGAAGCGCGGGCGATCCGGCGGGTGACGTCCTTGCCGCCGACACCCACCATGGAGGGCCGGCCACTTGCATCGATATGAGAAAGCATGGGAGAGACAGACACAGGCTGGCTGCGTTACAGCAAAAGGCGAATGCCTTCCTTCGGACATTTCGACATCCTGGCGGGAGGCTACGAGACCCAGCGCGTGAAGGGCACGGCATGTCCCGCCGGGTGGGGAAACGCCTGCGGCGAGAGTTCGACGTAACCGTCGGTTCCGACCAGGCTCGAAAAATCGCCCGATGTGTTGAAAGGCGTGACCTGCGCCCAGGTGACGCCTACATCGTCGAACCGTATCCTCACGGGCATGAAACCTGTCAGGTTCTCCCATGCGCTTGTCTCCGCAGCCAGGCGTACGGGAATGGACGACACCGGCCGGGCGCCGCTGGCCTTTCTCAGTGCGGGCAGCACGTACTGATGCAGACAAAAAAAGCACGAGACCGGATTGCCGGGCAGTGCAAACACGGGCCTGCGGCGCGGACTCAGACCAAACCACAGGGGCTTGCCAGGACGCTGGCTTACGCCGTGAAAGTGCGCGGTCACACCGAGCGCGGCGAGTGTCGCAGGAATGTGGTCGCTCCGACCCTTGGAGACACCGCCTGTGACAATGACGACATCGCATTCGGTCAGCAGCCGTTGCAGCCCGCGTTCGATTTCCGCGGGGATATCCCGCAGGTGGATGCTTTCGATTTGCGGGAAACCCGCCTGGATAAGCGCTGCGCGAAGGGCGGCGTCATTGCTGCGGCGGATCTGGTGCGGGGCAACCGGCAGGGCGACGTCGACCAGCTCATCGCCGGTGGCGACCAGGCCGATGCGCGGCATTGCGGCCACCGGGACACTCGTGCAGCCGCAGGATGCGGCGACAGCGATTTCACGGCCCGACAGCCGGATGCCCGGCTCGACAAGCGTTTCGCCCGCCGCGTGATCGGCTCCCTGACGATGAACATTCCACCCGGGCGCGAGATGACTGACGGAAGCCGCGGAAAATGTAACCGAACTTCCACTACGGGTGGACTCCTCGTAGGGGACGACGCAGTCGCATCCTCCGGGCAGGACGGCTCCTGTCATGATTTCCACGCAGGCGCCCAAGGCATCGTCGGGAAGCGAACGCGCCAGCATTCCCGCCATTTGCGGAGGGCCGTCGATCTTCAACACCAGAGTGCCGTCGCCAGCCGCCAGCGACGCTGAAGCGGACTTCATGGCAAAACCGTCCATGGTCACCCGGTCGAAGGGCGGCATGGCGCGGTCGGCGCGAATGGCTGCGCGGAGGATGCGACCGTGCGCCGCAGTGATCACGCAGTCTTCGGTGGGCAGGGGAGAAACAGCCTGCAGCACGCAGCTGAGGGCTTCGGCGGGGGAAACGGGCATGCGTCCACTGGAACAGGTGGCGCACCGCTTTCCAATCGCCTTGTTGAAGGCGAGTCGCGATCGCCGGTCGGCTTGCGTTTTGACGTTGGTCAGACTTCGTGGGAAACCTGAATGAATCAATTTCCGCAACGCATGCCCGTTTGAACTCCGACCTGCACGACACCTTGGGACGACCGCTCCGCGATCTGCGCATCTCGGTTACGGATCGGTGCAATTTTCGCTGTCCGTACTGCATGCCGCGCGAGGTGTTTGGTCCCGGTTACGCGTTTCTCAAGGATCCGCAGTTGATGACGCTCGATGAACTGGTGCGCATCACTCGCGCCTTTTTGAGACTGGGCGTGGAGAAGATCCGGCTGACGGGTGGCGAGCCGCTGCTGAGGCCGGACCTCGTGGATCTGATACGCATCCTGAAACAGGAGCTGAAGGTCCGCGATGTCGCGCTCACGACCAATGGCTGGCTGCTGGAGCAGCGGGCGCCCGCGCTGCGGGACGCGGGACTCGATCGCGTGAATGTCTCCGTGGATTCGCTGAACCAGGAAACCGCGGGCCGCATGAACGGGCTGGGGTTCAGGGTGGACCGGGTTCTCCGCGGCGTCGATGCCGCCGTGGGCATGGGGCTGCACGTGAAAATCAACACCGTCGTGCAGCGCGGCATGAACGACACGGAAATCGAGGAGCTTGCCGCCTATTTCAGGGAGCGCGGCCTGACGCTTCGATTTATAGAATTCATGGATGTCGGAAACACCAACCACTGGCAGCACAAACAGGTGGTGCCCGCGGGGGAGATCGTGCAACGACTTGCAGCGCGGTGGCCGCTTGTGCCCGTCGGTCCGGCTTACCGGGGTGAGGTGGCGTCGCGCTACCGGTATCAGGATGGCAGGGCGGAGATCGGTCTCATCTCGTCGGTGACCGAGCCGTTCTGCCGCGATTGTCACCGGGCACGCCTGTCAGCGGACGGGCGCCTGTTCACCTGCCTTTTTGCGGCACTGGGGTGGGATGTGCTTGGAGCGGTCAGGGCGGGAGCGAGCGACGAGGAGCTCGATCGTTTTGTCTCGCGGATCTGGGCGGGTCGCGTCGACCGCTACAGCGATGAAAGGGCGGAACTGCTGGCGGCGGGTGAAGTTCGGCCGAAGGCGGAGATGAGTTATCTGGGCGGGTGAGCTGCGAATCGTGGCCCCTGGGGGCGGGCCGTGCTGCAAGTGCACGTGATCGCAAGGGCTTGTCGGGGGTAATAGTACGCATGCCTCCAAGGGGAAAATTGGCTGGCGACGTGGGGTCTCGCGGCGTTTTCTGAGGTGTTCGTGAGACCCTGTCCGGTCAAGTTTTTCGCCCTTTTCCTGGCCTTGGCATTTTCCGCTTTGGGCAACGCTTTCGCGCAATCTGCGGACGCGGCCGACAAGACTCCATCCTCGCTCATCACGGCGCCTGCATTGGTCGATTTTCAGCAGGCGGGATCAGCGCAGCCGTACCTGCCGGTTGGCAGCACCAAACTCAATGCCGCCGATTCCGCCCTGGCGATGGCTCAATGGAGCCGCGCGGTCGATGCCATGGCGGCATCAAATTCTCAATTCGCCGGAGCGTCTGCCGCATCGACTGTCTCGCGCACAACGGCAGCCAGCACCTGGTCTTCACCGAACCCGTCCTGGCAGGATTATTCCACGACCACATCGATCGAGGTTCCTGTCCCGGAACCTTCGACCTACGGCGCGATCCTGCTGGGCGGCGCGTGTGCGTGGGTTGCAGTCCGGAATCGGCGGTCCCGCAAGCAACAGGCCCGCAAATAGGAATTCCAATTCGCCGTATCGGCATCGCTCCGCTTGACGTGCTTGCGGGGGTGGCGGACTCTGTCATCTTGCTCCATGTCCTCGAATCCTGATTCCCTCCCGGTCACAGTTCTCACCGGTTTTCTTGGCGCCGGAAAAACCACGCTCCTCAATCGCATTCTGACGGAGCAGCATGGCAGGAAGCTGGCGGTGATTGAAAACGAATTTGGAGAGGTGGGCATCGACAACCAGCTCGTCATTCAGAGCGACGAGGAAATCTTCGAGATGAACAACGGGTGCATCTGCTGCACCGTGCGCGGCGACCTCATCCGCATACTGGGGCGGTTGATGAAACGAAAGGACAGGCTGGATGGAGTCCTGATTGAAACCACGGGACTCGCGGATCCGGGACCGGTGGCCCAGACGTTTTTCACCGATGACGAGATGCGTTCACGCTTCAGGCTCGATGCCATCGTCACCGTGGTCGATGCCAAGCACGTCGTTCAGCACATCGACACCTCACCCGAGGTCAAAAAGCAGATCGCGTTCGCCGATGTGCTTGTCCTGAACAAGACGGATCTCGTGTCGCCCGTCGAACTCGACGAGCTGGAGTCACGCATCAGAAGGATGAATTCGGCGGCAAAGGTGCATCGCGCGCAGAACGCGAACGTCCCGCTTTCAGCAGTGCTCGACGTCGGCGGCTTCAACCTTTCGCGCGCAACCGAGGTGGATCCGGGCTTTCTCGAGACCGAACATCCGTTTGAATGGGCGGGAGTCTATGCGCTGCCACAGGGAAACCACCTCCTGGAAATCGGCCGCTGCGCGCATGATCACGGCGGCCATGGGCATGATCATGAGGACGGTCATCATCACCATCATCATGGCAATGACAACGAGATGGACCTCGTGGTGCTTCCCGTGAAGTCGATGGAGAAACCGGACATCGCGCCTGCGATTGAAGCGGCGGCGCTCCTTTTCTCCGACTGGGAGAACAAGGTGGCGGATGGCGACACGATCAAGCCAGGCGGCACGTTGCAGCGGCTTCAATTGAGGGAGGGCTCCGGCAATTTCCACCTCAGGATCGATCAGCCTGGATACTATGCCGTGTTCGAGCAGAACGGTCATGCGCCGCTGCACATTGCGGTGATGGGACAGCATGCGCGTCCAGGCTGGCAGCAGGACTTTGAGGCGCACCATTCGCACGATGACGACGTTTCAAGCGTCGGCATGAGTGTGCCTGGGGATCTTGATGGCAACCGTCTGAACACGTGGATCAGCGAGCTGCTGAGGACCAAGGGTGGCGACATCTATCGCATGAAAGGCGTGCTCAGTGTGAGGGGAAGCAACAAG
The DNA here is from genome assembly GCA_015075305.1 of Opitutaceae bacterium. Lineage (NCBI taxonomy): Bacteria > Pseudomonadati > Verrucomicrobiota > Opitutia > Opitutales > Opitutaceae > Opitutaceae bacterium. The sequence goes on from JABTUS010000010.1 coordinate 98,704, forward strand.
CGGCTTGTTTTTCAGGGGGTGCACATGTTGTTTGACGCCAAGTTCGATCGGGAATGGGGAACGACTCCACGCACCAACACGCTGGTGTTCATCGGCAAGAATCTCGACCGGCAGTCGCTGACCGAGGCGTTCAAGGCCTGCCTTGTATGAGGCGGATTCCGGGGCTCGGGGCGCGCGGGATTATTTGTGGCGTCCGTGGCGAAAGATGTCCCAGACGACGTAGAGTCCGAGCACGGCTGAGAGCAGGTATCCGATCATGCCGAGCGCCGGGTAACCAAAAAGTGTGGGTGTGGCCCGGGTGGTGATGATCAGTGAGGAGCCGACGATCAGTGAGCCGATGATGACGCCGAGCGTGATGCGATTGGCCGCGGTTTTGACCGCATCGTCCACCTCCTCGAGTCCTTGGTGTTGAAACTTGATGGTCAGGTCGTCGCGCTCGAGCCGCCGGATGATGCGTCTGAGTTCACCGGGCAGCTCCTTGAAGCCCATGAATGACGAGCGGACCATGTTGCGCGCATCCCGCCAGAGCGCGCGCGGGCGCATGCGATTGATCTGGAGTTCGCGCAGGACCGGACGTGCATGAAGCCGCAGATCGAAGGATGGGTCGAGCCGCCGCCCCACCTCTTCAATGGAGAGCACGGCCTTCGCCATGAGCGAGTAGTCGCGCGAGATGTTGATTCCGTTGCGGCCGAGGATGTGAATCAGCTTGAGCAGCGCGCGCCCCGTCTGCTCGCGTCCTATCTGGAGATTGAAATCCTCGCGCAGGGCCAGCGTGACGTCGCGCTCCATCGCGCGCAGGTCAAGTCCGCCGGACGGTGAACCGAGCTCTCCAGCGATTTCGACGATGCGTTCGGCGTCCTGCTCGACGGCGGCGATGAGAAGATCGGCAAGCGCGAGGCGCAGGCGGTGGGTCAGATTGCCGGCGAGCCCCCAGTCGAGCAGGCAGAGGCGTCCGTCGGGGGGCACCAGCACATTTCCAGCATGCGGGTCCGCATGGAAGAAGCCGGCGATCAGGACCTGGTGCAGAAGGGACTCCGCGCCACGCGCGGCGAGCATTCGCCGCTCCGCCTGGGGGATGGTCTCGTCGTCGATCCGCCGTCCCACGATGCGCTCGGTGACGAGCAGCCGCTCAGAACAGTATTCTCCCATGACCGCGGGGGCATAGACGCGGTCTGGATGAGGATTGATCGCGTTGAAATACTGCTGGTTGCGGGCCTCGTTGAGGAAGTTGAGCTCGCGCAGCACGCCCTCGCGCAGCTCGGCGACAATCGACGGCAGATTGAAAGGCGCCAGCCGCCGGATTCTGTTGTGGGCCTGGTTGGCGAGCCAGGCGAGAAGATCGAAATCCGCCAGGACCGGCTTTTCGAGATTGGGCCGTTGGATCTTGACGGCGACCTCGCGGCCGTCGCGGAGGCGGGCAAAGTGCACCTGGGCAAGCGAGGCTGCGGCGACGGGCGTTTCGTTGAATTCGCTGAAAATTTCTTCAGGTTCGCATTCGAGTTCCTCCACCAACACCGCTCGCATATCAGCGAATGGCACGCTCTGAACTGAGCTCTGCAGTTTGCGCAGCTCCAGAACGAGTGGATGCGGCAGGAGGTCGGGCCGCATGCTGAGCAACTGCCCAGCCTTTATGAACGTTGGGCCCAGCTCCTCGGCGGCGAGTCGGATGCGCTCATAGGAGGAGCGCGGCGTTGTGGTCTGCGGGACAAAGCGTGCCCAGACGCCGGTCGGCAGCTCGATTTGATTGAGAAGGTCCGCAAATCCGTGGCGGGCGAGAACCGTGAAGATTTCCTTGGCCCGGACCGCGTTGCTGAAAAGATCGAATGGCTTCACGGTTCGCCGGCACGCGTCGGCGCTGGCGCGAGGCGGTTTTCGAGGACGAGGACGCGATTCTCCAGGGCCGCCAGCCGGGCTGCGGTATCCGCCTCGCTGCGATCGAGCACAGCCTTGAGCCTTGTGCCCAGTGTCTGTGTGAGTTCATCGAACTCCCGCCGACCCTGTTCGGCTATCTTCTCCGCCATGATGCGTGCGTCGCTGGTGGAGAGTTTGCCCTGTCGCACAAAGTCGTCGAGTGCCGCTTCGGCTTTTTCCTTGGTGATGATCGCAGCGCCTACGCCTGCGAGCAGGGTTTTCTTGATGACGTCGATCATGAGTACACCGTGATTGACGATGAGGATTTGGGCAACGGGAAAGCCAAGGTGATTCGCCGGCGCTTCGGGTGCTGGACTGTTCAAGCTTGTTTCAGAAGAGATTCCTTCAGCACTCCGAGAAACTGTTCCGCGCCGCGGCTTTGATAGCGCTGGAGGTGCCGGATCAGGGCCACTTCACGCTCGGGCTCGCGACCGCTCAGGCGCTTGTAGACGAGCGCGGCATTATCTTCCCTTGAGCGGCACACTTTAGGCAGGATCGAGATGCCCAGACCGGTCGCAACAAGCGTTTTCACCGTTGAGATCTGTGCGCAGCGATGCCCGATCCTGGGTTCAAAGTCGTGGTCGCCACAAAAGCGCTGAATTTGCATGGCCACGCTGCTCGATTCTCCCAGAAGGACGAAAGTCTGATCCGCGAGGTCCTTCGCAGTCACGGTTGCCTGTGATGCCAGCGGATGGTCCCGCCCGATGACCAGCAGCAGGGGTTCGGTGAAAACTGGTTCAATCGAAAGCCGCGAATCTTTCACCGGCTGCGAAACGAGTGCCAGATCAAGCTCACCCTCAAGAACGGATCTCACCAGTTGATTGCGAAAGTTTTCGCGTGTGTGGATGACGAGGTGAGGAAATTTTTGGCGGCACTCGTCAATTAATTGCGGAAACAGGTACGGAACGACTGTAGGGATGCCTCCAACAAAAATGTGTCGCTCGAGATCTGGTGTGTCGCTGAGTTCCCGTGTGGCGTCGTCGAGTTCAAGAAGCACCCGTTTGGCGCGAGCCAGAAATGCGATCCCTGCCTCAGTCGGCACCGCTTTTCGCCCAAGACGATGGAAAAGTTTGTGACCTAACTCCTTTTCCAAGTTGATGATCTGTTGGCTTAGTGAGGGCTGTGTAACATGCGCACGCTCCGCTGCCCGGGTAAAGTTTCCCGTCTCGGCTACAGCTAGCAGATAACGCAGTTGATGAAGTTCCATAGGAATATCCTATCATTAGGATAGAAAACAATAATTTCAACAACTACCGAGATGCGCGTATTATTGGGGCGTACCTGGCAACGGGTACCTTAATGCTAATCAGAAAACTAACCATGAAACCTACACGTCTTACCGTCGGACTCGTTGGGCTCCTTTTCGGCACATTGCTTGTGTCGGCAGGCTCGATGAGAATCGATCCGGCAAACGTAACCACGATCTTCGGTTTCATCAGCGCCGGCGCCGCTCTCGCATTTGCGATCGGTGATTATGGCCTGATGACACGCGGGATACATCACAAGTAAACCACGAAGATCGTCTTTGTTGGTTATCTCAATTTGAGGCCCGGAGCAATCCGGGCCTCTTTATTTTGGCGACCTCAGACACGCCGGTTCGATTGAAAATCTCCATGAAACACAACGCTTGTCACCCACGGGTCGCGCCGGGTCCGGCATGTGGAATGACCCGCAAGGGCATCGAGGCTCTCAAAGCTGGCGACACCTATTTTTCAGAAGATCTCTCCCAAAGGCAGATCCGTTTTCTGAAAAAAATAAGGGGATTGGCAGCGCATTCGCTGCCAATGGGCCTTACTCCACCGCGTCGGAAGCGGCCTCGTGTCGGCGTATGTCGTCGGTTGACCGGCGGCTGGTCAGGTCGGTGCTCCGCTTGCGCAACTGGCGGTCCAGTTTGTCGATGAGCTGGTCGATCGCATTGTAGGCGTCGTCGCTGTCAGCCGACACGTGGCGATCAGTGCCGCCGATCTCGATGTGGCCTTTTGCCTCGAAGCGCGTGTGGCCATCGGCCCGGTGAGGCGCCACGTCGATGCGGACGCGCACGATGCGCGGTTCATGGCGAAGGAGCCGTTCAGCCTTGGTGGTGATCGTCGACTTCATGGCCTCGGTCAGTTCGAGGTGAATGCCGCGAATGATTAACTTTCCGTCGAGATTAAGCGCATGATCAGACTTCATGATTTTGGGCGACTCCACCTTACGATCATCATCTCCCCTAGGGCAACCTCGGATGACGTGGCATGAGAAAGTTTCGTCCTTTGAAGCTGTTGCGACGATCGCTTCGTGGGGTGCCGGATTTTCCGTGCGACGCTCCGGCGCTGGCCCGCGAATGGGGAGAAAATGCGCGTTGCCCGGCTATCGGGAATTTGCAGAAGCCGGTGGCGACACCGGGGGCAGGGCGGCTTGGAGTGTTTGAAACCGCTGACGCTTTGCGGGGTCGGTCGTCACGCGCAGGCCGATTCCGGCAAGCACTGCGGCGTCTTCGAGATAGCCGTACTGCTGCTTCAAGAGGGCAGCCTGGTAGATCCAGTCCGGGCGTTTCAGGAAGTGGCGCACGCCTTCATCCACCACGGCGAGATTCGCCGCGGTGGGTGGCGTATCCGATTCTGCCCAGACTGTGGCTATCATTTCGTACACTTCCGGCAGAGCAGGGGGTTGCCCGCGGGCGACGAAGAGGGGTTCGAGAATATCACTGACCTGGGTCGTGCTCAGCCGCTGGCGGGCGCCCAACGGGTGTTTCATGGCCTCATTGTAACGCAGTTGGGCCAGTTCAAGATAGGCGCGGGGGCGGTTCACCTTCTCCCTGGCGGCGGCTTCGAGGAACTTTCGTGCGCGCGCCGTTTCGCCTTCGGAGTATTCAAACATGCCCAGCGAGGCGAGCAGTTGAGGGTCCCGCGATCCGCGGATGTAGGGCGCGATCAACGCCATCCGCGCCGCAGCCTTGTTGCCCGCCATGCGAAGCGCCTCGCCCTTGATGCGGCCGACCTCCGCATCGGTGGCATCGCGAAACACCGGCTTCGGTGGAGGCTCCAGCTTTGTCCCCTTTTTTGCCTGGAACACCACCGCCTTGTAGGCGGTGAAGTCAACGTAGCCACGGATCTGCAGGAGCATCTGCTTGTAGGTCATGCCAAAGCATTCCTTGAACAGATCCTCGGAGGGCGGGCGGCCGCCAAGCCGTGAAAGAAACGTGAGCAGTCCCTTCTGATATTTTCCCTGGTTGCCGTAGAGGCACAGGTGGACGAACGCATAGGACTGCTTGGCCCAGAGGCTCCCGAGCGGCCTGCGCGCGGTCGGCGAGTCCCGGTCGACGCTGAACATCTCCTGCAGCGGCATCAGCGCACGGCGGTGGAGAGCCCGGTTGAAATCGCGATCCTCGATGGAGCCGTCGATCGATACTTCGTTGGGATCTTCGACTTTGCCGATGACGATGCGGGTGGGGGAAAACTCCATTCGCATGAAAATCTGCGACAGCCCTTCCTCCATCCACGCAGGCAGCCGGGGCTGTGACTGCGCCAGGACAAAGCGGATGTATTCGCGATAAAGCTGCCGGTAATGATCGACCACGAAATTCGGCATGCCGCGGAAGATCGTGGCGTCTGCGCCTTCGGACCCAGGATCGGACGCGGCGGATTGCGCGGCCATGGCGTCCAGACTCTCCGGGGTGACGAGATTCAAGGTGGTGGTCTGCAGATCGATGACGATCGCGGACATCTCTCCATCGCGCAGGTTCAGGCTGATCGAACCCGTGTCTGGACTCAGTTCAATGCGCGGGATGAAGGGATCGAACTTGTTGCCCCTGCCCACGAGTATCAGCGAGGTGGGAACAGCCGAGGCGATGTCCGCCGCCGGCCAGGCGAGGACCAGCGCCTGATGAAACCGCTGGAAATCCTCGACGAGCCGTTGGGTCGATCGGTTCGAGCTGTTTGAAAGAACTTCGAAGCCCTCAATGCGGGCGTAACGCCAGGCTTCAGGCTCGGGGAGGATGGGCGAATCCTGAACTGTAAATGTCGGCAGTTCGATCGCGGAATCCTGTCCTCCGGCGGCGGCGGTGGATCCGGGGACTGAGGCTTGGGCCCAAAGACCGAGGCTCATCGCGCTCAGGCCGCACGCCCCGAGGAACATCCGGAATATTCGGTGAGTCATGATTGATGAGGCCGTGGGGAGGAAAGGCATGAGGAGGGCTTCACTTTTTTTCTGAAAGCCTGGGCGCGAGCCGGAGCTCCCTTCTGAAAAGGTCCAAAGCCTGGCCGCGGAATACAATGACGTCGGCGCTTTCGGTGGCCGTCGCATCGATGGGCCAGCGGTCCAGATCGCCGAGGAAGTTTTGATCGATGATCGAACCGGCACCAAGGACATGCACCGCACCGTCGGAGGTGGTGATCTCGATGCTTCCCCGGCGCACAAAGTAGAAGGCGCGGAGCGGGTCGCCTTTGCTCACGAGGGCTTCATCTTTTTCAAGGTGAATGGCTCGCAGCACGTCGTCGCTCGGCGGTACGACAAGGCTGATGTCCCGGCTGAAAACCAGTTCCATCGTCCAGTCGACGATCACGCGCAGCTTGCGTGCAAGCCCCGGCAGCTTTTCGAGGTAGATGGTCCGCCACATCCACCACGCGATGAAGCCGCGAAAATGAAAACCCAGGATTTCCGCAACCGCCTCGCGCGAGCCAATCGTCGCCAGTTGTCCAAGATACCTGTAGGCGAAGGGCTTGAGGTGCTGATTTTTTAGCGCACGCGCCAGATTCCCACCCAGTTGCTGCCCATGACGGAGCGCGAATTGCGAAGTGGGGGGCGACACCTTGATCGTGCCCCGGTCATTCCACGGCACGGCGGCGCAGTCGCCCGCAGCCCACAGATGAGTCTGCCCGGGCACGCGCATGGTGGGTTCCGTGTCGATACGACCCTTTGTCGCGGTCGCGCCAATCTGCCTGCAAATGTCCAGGATCAGCGGGTTGGGTGCGCTCCCGACCGTCGACACGAGCGTGGCTGCATCTATGGTCGAGCCATTGTCGAGAATCGCCTTGGTGGCGGTGACCTCAATCACGCGCGTGTTCAGCCGCACCTCCACCTTGTTTCGTTCGAGGACCCTTCGGGCATAGGCTCCAAGTTCCGGCCCGATCTCCGCCAGAAGGTGACTCTGGCTGTGAACCAGGATAACCCGCGGGTGAGAGGATCTCAGGTTGAAATACAGGTGGGAACATTCGGTGACGAGCGCGTTGATCTGTCCGGCCGTTTCAACACCGGTGTAACCGCCGCCCACCACGACGAATGTGAGCAGGCGCTCGCGCACAACGGGATCCTCAATGAGATTGGCCTCCTCCAAACGGTTGATGATCGCCGACCTAAGTCGCAGGGCATCCGCCACTGTGCGCATGGGCCAGCCATACTCCTTGAGACCGGGCACTTTTGACAGATCGGTCACGGCACCCAGAGCCAGGACCAAGTGCTCGAATTGAACGGGTTGGTTTCGCGTGAATCTGCCGCCGTCCAGGGTCAGTTCCCGGCGGGACCAGTCGATCGCATGGATCCTTCCCTGCAGCACGGTCACGCGCCGGCAGAAGTGCCGGAGCGGGTTGACGACGTCGTGGGCCACCAGTGAGGAGCCGACCACCTCGGCCAGCATCGGCTGAAACGTGAAGACGTTTCGTTCCGAGATCATGGCGATGCGGAGGCGGCCCTCCTCCCGTCCCAGCAACTTTCCCAGTACACGTGCGCAATAGGCGGCGGCGAAGCCTCCACCGGCGATGACCACTTCGTATTTCATTGGCTGGTTTCCGATCATCGCAGGAGCCTCCAAGGTTTGAAACCCTAAATGCTTCCTGCTTCCCGATGCGGGATCCGGCAGTCGCATTGACGGCGCTTGCGCCATCGCCTATTGCTGAACCTTTCCGCCATTCATCTGTCCATCGCCCGCAATCCCTCCATGCCCAGATCATCCCGCCGACCCCCTCCGTTCACTCCCTTTGCCGCCGCTTTCGCCGTGGCCTCCGGACTGCTCCTGTTCGCGGGATGCCAGGCCGCCTATTTCGGCGCGCTCGAGAAAATGGGCATTCCGAAGCGGGAGGTTCTGGTCGATCGCGTCGCCAGCGCGCGCTCCTCCCAGGAGGCGGCGAAGGAGCAGTTCGCGAGCGCACTCGAAAAGCTTCTGGCGATCACGAAGGTCGAACCCGGCGAGATCAAGGAGCGGTACGACCTGCTCAACGCGGAGCTCAAGCGCAATGAGGCGCGCGCCGCCGACGTGCGCCACCGGCTGAACGGCGTGAGGGATGTCGCCGAGGCCCTGTTCGACGAGTGGAATGACGAACTCAAGCAGTACTCCAGCGCGGAACTCAGGAACCGCAGTGCCGCGCAGTTGGAGAAGACTCAGCGCAACTACCGGGATCTCATGATCGTGATGGAGCGTGCTGCCGCCCGCATGGAGCCCGTCCTGAACGCATTTCGCGACCAGGTGCTTTTTCTCAAGCACAACCTGAACGCCCAGGCCGTGCGCTCGCTCGACACGACGTCGCAGACGCTCCAGGAGGATATTGGAAAGCTGATTGCCGACATGGAGAATTCGATTCGAGAGGCCGACGAATTCATCCAGACGCTGAAGCCGGCCGGCTGACCGCCCCTGAGGGGTCAGTCCCCGGCGTCAGCGCATTCTCGCGAGCAGCAGTGTGCGGTCGTCGGTGCGGGTTGAAAGCGTCGTGAACTGGCGGAGATAGCGGTTCAATTTTGCGATCATTTCCGCAAGCGGTCGTCCGGCATCGCGGGCAAGCGTCGCACTCAAGCGCTCCCGCCCAAACTCCTGTCCGTTCGCATTGCACGCCTCGTTGACGCCGTCGGTGTAGAGCGCGAGCAGGTCGCCCGGTCGCAGCGCGACCTCCGCCGTGTCGAGCGTTTCGTCGAATATCGCGGCCGGGCACAGGCCCAGCGCGAGGCCGCCGGCTTCAAGGAGCTCGATGGGATCGCCGCCCGAGCGCACGATTAGGGGAGGTTCATGTCCGGCCCTGCAGTAGCGCAGCATCCCCGCGTCCAGATCGAGCACGCCGTAGAAAAGGCTGATGTACATTCCCGCCGGCATGTCCGGCTGGACGGATGCATTGACCTTCTTGAGAACAATCGCCGGATCGGGCTCGCCTGGCGCAAAGAGGCGCAGCGTCGCGCGGCAGGACGCCATCATCAATGCGGCCGCTGTTCCCTTGCCCGAAACATCCGCGATCGTGAACCCCCACTTTCGAGGCGCCACCGGGATGACATCGTAGTAGTCGCCTCCGATCGTGAGCGACAACTCGCAGTGGGCGGCGACATCGACCTCGGCGATCTCGGGAAACTCCTGGGGGAGCAGGTGCTGCTGGACTTCATGCGCCACGCGAAGGTCCCGCTCACGGTTGGCCCGCTCGGCCTCCTCCGCGAGCTTGCGGGCCGTGATGTCGGTGATCAGCCCCTCGTGATGGGTGACATTTCCAAAGGCATCGTGACGGACCACGGTGTGGTCGTCCACCCAGCGCACGGATCCGTCCCTGCAGACAATGCGGTACTCCTGGTTGTACTCGCCATGGTTGGCCGCTTCGTGGGTCGCAACCTCCTCGGAGACGCGCTCCCGGTCATCCGGGTGCGTGAGATCGATGAAGCGGATGCGCTGTGTGACAAGGTCCTCGGGCGTGAAGCCGAACTGACGGATGCTTTGGGAAACAAACTCGACGGGCCAGTTGCCTTGTTCCGCGCGCCAGAGCACAACGACGGACGGCGAGCGGTCGACAATGCGCTCCATTTCCTCACGACGGGCCAGCGCGGCCCTGAGATCGTCCTGTGCCGAGCGGCGAAGGCTGATGTCGCGCCCGACACCGAAGAACGCGGTTCTGCCATCGCGATCGCTGTAGGCCGAACCGGACGATGCATGCCAGATCCAGCGACCATCCTGGTGCTGCATGCGATATTCGACCGAGCCGCTGTTGGGCCGTCCCGCAAGGATGCCTTCGATGAAGATACGGCAGAGGCGTGCATCGTCGGGATGGACGAATTCGAAGAACGAACGCCCGATGACGCTGTCCGCAGGGTGCCCCAGTTTTGATGTCCATGCGGGTGACACGAACTTGTAGGTGAATTCGGGCGTCAGTGCATAGAGGATCTCGCTTGCGATGCTCAGGTAGGTGCGCCAGCGCAGCTCGCTGCGCCGCAGCTCCTCCTCGGCGGCGCGGCGGGCGGTGATGTCCTCCAGCATGGCGAAGTGATGGGTCACGGCGCCCTCGGCGTTTCGCAGCACGACGACGGTCAGGTTGCTCCACATCACCCGTCCGTCACGGTGAATGTACCGCTTCTCCATGCTGAAGCGGTCGCGCAGCCCGGTGTAGATCTGCGACGTGAGATCCTCCTGGCGCTTCCAATCATCGGGGTGGGTGACGCGCTGGATATTGTCGATGTCGAGCGCATCCTCCTCACTCAGGCCGCAGAGTTCGAGAAACCTGCGGTTGACATGATTCAGTCCGGGACGGCCCTGCGCATCCATTTCACGCCAGCTGATTCCGATCGGTGCATGCTTGAAGAACAGGCTGAGTTCGTCGCGGGATTCCTTCAGTTCGCCCTTCTGCACGTCCAGCTTTCCAGAGAGATCGGTTGCGGCCGCCTCAGCCGCTTTCAGCGCCGTGACGTCCGTGAGGATTGCGAGAAAGAACCTGGGTGCGCCATCGGGGCCTGGAACAGGATGGATGGTGCTTTCGACCCAGTAGAAACGGCCGTCCTTGGTGCGGTTGCAGAAGGTCCCGTGCCAGGGTTTGCCGGATCGGATCTGGGTCCACAGGTCCTTGTAAAATTTCGCGGAATGCGCCCCGGACTTGATCAGCGAATGGGTTTTTCCTACAAGTTCCTGATTGGAGTAGCCGGAGATTTCCGTGAACGCCTCGTTGGCGTAGAGAATCACGCCCTCTGCATCGGTAACCGCCACGATTCCGTGAACATCCATGACCCGGGGCAGCCACGTGGAGAGAAGATCGGAGGGAAGTGGCGAAATGGGGGAGGACATGGTCTGTTCCGGAACGCGGAAACATAAAGGCTGCGACACAGGCGTAAATCCCCAAAAGCGCCTGCGCAGAACAGGACTGTCTCCGGATGCGGCGCCAGACTTTCGCCACGGTGCATGCTTGCAACCCGGGGCCGCTCGATGAACTTGTGCGGGAGATGAAGCTGATTTCGTGGAACGTCAATGGCATCCGCGCCTGCATAAGGAAGGGGTTTCTCGATTTCATGGCCGCCAGCGACGCGGACGTGATCTGCCTGCAGGAGACAAAGTCCCACCCCGGTGATGTCCAGCACGTCGAATGGCCCGGCGGCTACCAGGTGACGTGGAACAGCGCCGTGAAGCGCGGCTACGCGGGCACGGCCATCTTCAGCCGGGTGAAGCCGAAGTCGGTCACGGTCGACATGGGTTTTGCCGATCACGATGCTGAAGGGCGCGTCATCGCCGCCGAGTTTCCGGATTTTTTTCTCGTGACGGTTTACGCGCCAAATTCACAGAGAGGCCTCACCCGCCTCGACTACCGCGTGAAGGAGTGGGATCCGGCGTTTCTCGCCTACATCACGCGGCTTGAAAGGAAGAAGCCCGTGGTTTTCTGCGGCGATCTCAATGTGGCCCATGCGGAGATCGATCTGGCGAATCCGAAGACGAACCGGCGCAACGCCGGGTTCACCGACGAGGAGCGCACGAATTTCGGAAATCTGCTGTCGAGGGGATTCGTCGACACCTTTCGGGCGTTCTCACCGGACCCCGGGCACTACACCTGGTGGAGCCAGATGATGAACTGCCGCGCCCGGAACATCGGGTGGCGTGTCGATTATTTCGTGGCTTCGGAAAAGTTGAGGCCCGCGCTCAAGCGTGCCTGGATAAGCCCCGAAGTGATGGGAAGCGACCACTGTCCGGTCGGTCTGGAACTCGCCTAGCCGTCAGACCCAGGCGCGTCCCCTGGGCATGACAAAGCATGCCCCTCCAGCGGAGGGGGATGCATGCCCGTACAGCGGAGGGATGCCGACAAGTAGCGGAGGGTTTTTCTATTTTGGAGGGGCACGCTCCGTCGTGCCCTGGGGACGGGCGACAGGAATCTGCGCCCGATCGTCAAGTGCCGGCCCTTCAGGGAGTGTCCAGCAGGCTGTGCTCGCGGAGCCAGGCTTCGGCGAGGGAGGGCCAGTCGGAGGCGGTGCCCAGGCCGCGCTTCATGCCGAAGCCGTGGCCGCCGCGCTCGAAGAGATGCATGTCCGCCGGCACCTTGGCGCGGGTCAGCGCCTGATGGAACAGGATGCTGTTTTCGACCGGCACGACGGCGTCGTCCTGGGAGTGGAAAAGGATCGTTGGCGGCGTGTTCGCGGTCACCTGTTTCTCAACGGAAAGCAGATCCAGGAGCGAGCGCGCGGGGGCCTTGCCGAGAAGGGACACACGGGATCCGGCGTGCGCGGCGGGGCTCACGAATGTGATGACCGGGTACATCAGAATCATGAAGTCGGGTCGCGCGCTCACGGAGTCGATTGCCGCGCCGGTTCGTGCGTCGGCATGGTCAAAAAGCGTGCCGGCGCAGGCGGCGAGGTGACCGCCCGCCGAGCTTCCGATGACACCGATGCGGTCGGCGCGAACACCAAAATCAGCGGCCCGTGATCGAACCAGGCGAATTGCGCGGGCGACATCCTGCAGGGGAGCCGGATGGCCGTAGTCCTTGATGCGATACTTGAGGACGAAGGTCGTGATCCCCAGCGAGCCCAGCCAGCGCGCGTACTGGGTGCCCTCACGATCGGTGACCACGGTGGAATAGCCGCCGCCCGGAATGACGATCATGGCGGTGCCATTGCTTCTATCCACCGCGGGCCTGAGGAAGGTGACCGAAGGGCCGGCGTCCGGCTCGGCCGCACCAGCTTGAGCAGGCTTGTCCCTGAGGTTGATTCCGACGTGAGGCACGCCCTCCGGCCAGAGCGGGACAACCGTGTTGTCGGCGGGGATGCCGATTGCGGGATCGGCGGCGAGCGCGAGGGATGCGAGGGTCACGAGCAGAGGAGGGGGTTTCATCGGGTGGTTCTCAGATTGGTTTGGCCTCCCCCCGGCGCCGCTCGATTACCGGACGTAGGGAAGCGGGTGGTGTTTGACGAGTGCGTCGACCCTCCTGCGCGCGTCGTCGAGGGCGGCGGCTTCGCCGGGAGTTCCGGCGGCCTTGAGCACGATGTCGATCGCTTCGGCGACGAGAGGCATGTCGGCCTCGACAAAGCCGCGCGTGGTCAGGGCGGGCGTGCCGATGCGTATGCCGGAGCCCTGGAAGGGAGAGCGGGTTTCGAACGGAACGGTGTTCTTGTTGAGCGTGATGTGCGCGAGGTCGAGCGTCTCCTGGGCCTTCTTTGCGGTGAGGTCCGGGAGATTGTGACGCAGGTCGACGAGAAAGAGGTGGTTGTCGGTTCCTCCGGAAACGACCTTGTAGCCCCTGGAGATCATGGCTCCGGCGAGCGCCTTTGCGTTGCTCACGATCTGCCGGGCGTAGCGGGCGAAGTCCGGCTTCAGGCACTCATGGAAACAAACGGCCTTGGCGGCGATGACATGCATGAGCGGCCCGCCCTGGGCGCCGGGAAACACGGCGGAGTCGATGGCCTTCGCGTGGGCGGCCTTGCAGAGGATGAGACCCCCGCGCGGGCCGCGCAGCGTCTTGTGGGTTGTCGTCGTGACGAAGTCGGCGTAGGCGACGGGCGACGGGTGCACCCCGCCTGCGATCAGGCCGGCGATGTGGGCGATGTCGGCGAAGAGCAGCGCGCCGGCGTCGCGGGCGATCTCCCCCATGCGGGCGAAGTCGATCGTGCGCGAATAGGCGCTGGCGCCCACGGTGATCATCCGCGGCTTCTCGCGCGCGGCGACCGCGGCGAGCTCGTCGTAGTCGATCAGTCCGTTGTCCTCGCGGACCCCGTATTGAAAGAACTGATACAGTTTTCCGGAGAAATTGGCCGGATTGCCGTGCGTCAGGTGTCCGCCGTGCGAGAGATTCATGCCGAGCACCTTGTCGCCCGGCGCGAGCACGGAGGTGTAGACGGCGAAGTTGGCCTGCGCGCCGGAATGCGGCTGCACGTTGGCGTGCTCGGCGCCGAAGAGACGTTTTGCGCGCTCGATTGCGAGAGACTCCACCTTGTCGACATGCTCGCAGCCGCCGTACCAGCGTTTGCCGGGATAGCCTTCCGCGTACTTGTTCGTCAGGACGCTGCCCTGGGCCTCCATCACCGCGGGGTAGGTGTAGTTTTCCGAGGCGATGAGCTCCAGATGGCTTTGCTGGCGCGAGAATTCGGCCGAGATGGCGGCCTGGATTTCAGGATCAACCGTGGCAAGAGGCTGGGTGTTGAGCATGGTGGAGGGAAATGGTGCGCCGCCTGCGGCGGCTTCGGAATCAGAAAGGCAGGAAACGGCGGTCACTGAAATCAAAAACCTAGGAAAGGCGTGCGACCCGGCCCCTGAGGAACTCCACGACCGACGGGATGGCCTCGACCATTTCATCGCGGCTGGTCTCGTACTCCGACAGCGGACCGCCGAAGGGATCCGCGATTTCACGATGCGCACCCTCCGGGAGGAAATCCCGGAAGAGGAAGACGGTGTCGGGATTCGGAAAGAACTGGAGAAGGACCACATTGCGGTGAGTTTCGGTCATGCCGAAAATCGCCAGCGCATTCGACACAAGCTCCTGGGTCAGCGGCTGGCTCTCGTGTCCGGAAACATCAATGCCCACCTTCTTCATGGCCGTGACGGAATGCGGGGAAACCGGCTCACCCTGCCGGCAGCTCACTCCGGCGGAGATCACCTTGATGGATCGCAGGGGTTCCGGTTGTGCGGCCAGGGCGTGCGAAAGCAGGCCGGCCGCCATGGGACTGCGGCAGATGTTGGCCGTGCAAACCAGGATGACATAGCCGGGAGAATTCATGGTAGGCGGTGACAACGAAAACTGTTTGAAAGGAAAGGCAATTCTCCCGGGCTCGCCTTGGCAAATTGCGTGAGTGGCGATTGCGGGTTCACGTGCCCGGGATCTGCTTCATGGCAACGAGCGCCTGGAAGAGGTGGATCGCCCGCTGCAGCACCATGTCCTGGGGATGGGATGCCGCTGCGGCTGAAGTGTTCTCAGCGCTGCCCGCGTGCGCAGTCGGGGCGGCGGCTTCGTCGGACTCAGGATCGAGGAGATCCGGAGGAGATTCCGGCAATGGCACGCCGTTGGCATGGTCGCGCACCATCGCCGCCTCGTCGTACCGCTTTTTCTCCAGCTTCGACGGCAGCAACTCCTGGGGTGCCTTGCCGGCGTCGATGGCGTCGCGTGCCTTTTCATCCTCGCTCAAGGGCGTTGATACCGGGACGTCCGGATTGATCGCTGGTGATGCGGCGCCGAGCGTGATCAGGTAGCGCTGTCGCCCGTCGAGGATCTGGACGATATCCGCGGAAGTCGTGGAATCGATCAATACGAGCCGAAGGGGAGGCTGCGTTGAAGCTTTCACCCAGTCTTCTACAATCTGAAGGGCTTCGGCACCGGCAGAGCGTGCGCCACGCAGGTCGATGACTGTGGCCCCGACCGGCAGTTCCGGCGCAACCTGGGGCAGTGTTTGGATGCGCTGGTAGGAGAGGCCGCTGATCAGCGTGGTGACTGCCGTGGGGTCGGGGCCGCCCGACGACTGCTCCGCGAGAAGGCTGCCGGCGAGCAGCACGGTGAGAGCGCAGACGCGGCGGAGTGCCAGCCAGTTTGAACGTCGGTGACTCATTTTCTCAAAAGCTGGCGGGCGCCGATGTCGCGCCGGAAATACCTGCCGGCAAATTCCACTGTCTCGCAGGCCTGGTAGGCAGCGTGGGCGGCCGCCTTCAGTGATGTTCCGAGCGCGGTCACTCCCAGCACGCGTCCCCCGGCGGTGACAACTGCGCCGTCAGCGCGGCGGCTGGTTCCAGCGTGGTAGAAGGTGACGCCCGCCGGTGGGCGTGCGGGCAGGGTGATGAGGTCGCCCTTCGCATATGAGTTCGGATATCCCTTTGCGGCGACAACGACGCAAACCGCGGATTCTGGGCGGATTTCCAGTTTGATTTCGGGAAGGCATCCGGTGGATGCGGCCCAGAGCAGCGCGAGCACGTCGCTCTTGATCCTAGGCAGGACAACCTGGGTTTCGGGATCGCCGAAACGCGTGTTGTACTCCAGCACACTGGGCCCGGCGGGAGTGAGCATGATGCCGATGAAGAGCGTGCCGCAGAAATGGATTCCCTCCGCAGCGATGGCGTGAACGGACGGACGCACGATTTCGGTTTCGATGCGGTTCCACAGGGCGGGAGTGACAACCTCGGCGGGGGAATACGTGCCCATGCCGCCGGTGTTGGGTCCCGTGTCGCCGTCGCCGATGCGCTTGTGGTCCTGGGACGTCGGCAGCATCAAGTAGTCGCGGCCTGAAACGACCACGAGCATGGAGGTTTCCTCTCCGGTGAGGCAGTCCTCCACGAGGATTTTTCCGCCGTCCGACGAATGCAGCGCGAGCAGCGTGTGCACGGCCGCCTCGGCTTCCGCGTGGGACTGTGCAACCACGACGCCCTTGCCTGCGGCGAGGCCGTCGGCCTTGACGACGATGGGAGCCGGCCTTGCGCGAATGTAGGCGATTGCGTCCTCCGCCTTCTGGAAGAAGGCTGCCGGCGCCGTCGGGATGCGGTATTTCTGGAGGATTTCCTTGGTGTAGATCTTGGAAGCCTCGAGTCGCGCACCATCTGCCTTGGGGCCGTAGGCGGGGATGCCGAGTGCCTGCAGGCGGTCGACGAGGCCCAGTGCCAGCGGCACTTCGGGACCGACAACCACGAACTCCACCTTTTCCCTCCGGGTGAGTTCGACCAGGCCGTCAATGTCATCCGCGGAGACCGGGTGGCAGGTGACGTCAGAGGCGATGCCGGCGTTGCCGGGGGATGCGATCACCCTGGGGGAGGAGGGAGATGCGAGCAGCGCGCGCACCAGCGCGTGTTCGCGGCCGCCGGAGCCAACAACGAGGACTGAGCGGGGAAGAGCGGTCATGAGCGAAAGAGGAAAATGCGGGATCAGAGGACCTGCAGTTTCTTGCGGTAGAACGCGACAACCTCCTCGGGGTCGTCGGAGAACAGGATGTAGTCCAGCATCCAGGCGGGAGCCCGCTGCGTGCGCACCATTTCCTGCAACTGGCCGCGGAGGTCGGCGAAGAAGGTGGAGTCGAAGAAAACGTAGGGCACGCGCTGGCGGATTCCGAGTTTCAGATTGCAGAGCTCGATGCCGATCTCCTCGAGCGTGCCCACCCCGCCGACGTTGAAGATGCAGAAATCCGCGACCTCGAACCATTTTTGCCGGAAATGGCGGGAGTGTTCCTGAAAGGTGTTGAAGAAATCGACACCGAGCTCCGGAGGCTGGGCCTCAAGCTCGAGGAAACACGCCCCGGTGAGCGCGCCCTGGCTTCGGGCCTGGTCGGTGGCCAGGCGCATCACTCCACCACCTCCTCCCGTGAGCACGCCGACGTTGGGTCCAACGAAGCCGGTGAGCGTGTCGATCAGCGTTGAGATCCGGCGCGTCTGCTCGACATCGAGTCCGGCGGCGCTTCCGTAGAACGCGAGGATGGTTGCGCCCTCGAAGCGTTTCACCAGTTCCTCCCGAATGAAGAACCCCTGGTCCTTCTTGTAGGTGTGGATGTACAGGTCGCCCATGGCGGTGTTGTACCAGTACACGTCGAGTCCGATGGCGTAGAAGCTGTCGAGCCGGCTGTGCGCGTTGCTGGAGAGGAAGAAACCGTGGGTGCGCGACGGTTTGCGAAAGACGATGCGGCGCAGCTTGAGCTCGTGGATGCGGGTGAGGAGCTCGATGTTCTCGAACAGATTCGGAAAGTAATCGATCAGCAGGGTGTCGGCGTCAGGCGGGGCGTTGTCGAGCGCCTGCACCATGGTCTTGTAGCCGCAGGCGTCGAGTCGCGCCTCGGCGAGTTTTCCCCGGAGGCTGGGAGGGCTGCCCGCCTGAAAGAAAAGGCAGGCGTTCTCCATCAGGGCGCTCTGACCGCGCACGGTGATCGTGGTCTTGGGGCGGGCCTCGGCGGTGCTTTTCGGGGGATTTTCGTCGAGGCACTGGTAGATGTCGGTGACGGTCGAGAGCAGCCGGGTGCGGCGCCGGGCGATGGCCTTGGTTTCAGGGTCGGCGGGCGGTGGCGCGCGGAAAATCTCGACGGAGACGAGTGGATTCACGACCGGCTGGTCGCCGGTGTTGTAGATCTCCAGCATGACGTTCGTGCCGAAGGTCTTGAGGGGATCCAGGAGCACGGCGCTGGTGTGGATGCCGAAGTGTCCCTCGCCCTGGTTGAGCACGACGTAGTGCTCCTTCAGATACATGGAGCAGCTTGTCAGGATGCCCGAGCGGGGGGGGACGGTGAGCGGTGAGGCTTCATGGCGGATCTGGACCTTGTCGAGGTAGGACCGTCCGGCCTCGCCGGATACAAGGCGCTCGAAGCTGCCGCGCGGGAGCTTGGGATTGAGCGAGTAGGTGACCTGGTGGGGCGTGAGATAGACGCGCCCGTCGCGGTCTATGCTGATGGTGTTGGGCAGCTTGATCTTGTTCGACTTGACGCTCGCCCAGATCTCGCCGGTGGTCAGCTTGGCTGCGGGCGGGGCGTAGTAGAGGCGCCCGACGGGGACCCCGGGCCGGAGCAGCTTTTTCCAGAAAGGGGTGTTGGGAAAGCTGGTGTCGTAGATGAATGCATCGGCCTCGATGGTGAGGCGGTTGCCGTCGATGCAGAAGGGGCCGCGCATGAGCATTTCGATGCCGATGCGCGCGAGGGTGCTTCTCAGGGTGAATCGCACGTCGGCGAGGTGGGCCTTGAGAAACTCGAATTCAGCCGGGTTTCTTGGCCAGAAGGCGAGGGTGAGAATGGCGCCGGCGTCGTCCTTTGGCTTAACCAGAAGGATTTGTCCGTCCTGGCTGGTCCAAAATTGGTCGTGATGCATGGTCGAGACGGACCAATCAACCGGTGTTGCTGGCATGACTCAAGCGAGTATCTCCTGATTGCACCTGGCTTGAAACCTTGTTCCGGCGGCGGCCTGAACCATTAGAGTTTGCCAACGCAACGCAGCAGCGTACGCTGGCATATTTTCCGCAACAAACATCGATGTTCTGGATCTCAACACCTTCACGCATGAATCTCACACGCATTTTCACCACGGTTGCAGTGACAGTCGCCTGCGCCCATCTGACCCACGCGCAGACTCCGCCTGCCCCTTCGCCTGAATCGGCCGCAGCCGCCACGGCAGCGCCAGTGCTGAAATTTTCCGAAGATCAGCTGCTTGAAACGTTTGGCTGGTTTGTCGGAAAGCGCATCGGGATAACCGAGCTGAAGTTTACGCCGGAGCAGACCGCAATGATCATCAAGGGGCTGCAAATTGCCGCGGCCGGCAGCGACGCCCCCTACAAGCTCGAGGAAATCGGACCCGAGATGGACAAATTTCTGCAGCAGAAGCAGCAGCAGTACCTGGATGTCCTGAAGCAGGAGGGACTCGCGGCCTCCACAAAATTTCTGGCGGAAGTTAAGGCGAAACCCGGGGTCACAACCCTTCCCAGCGGGCTGGCTTACGAAATCGTCCAGCCGGGATCAGGAGAATATCCGAAGCCGACCGACACCGTGAAGGTGCACTATACGGGCAAACTGATCGATGGCAGCGTGTTTGACAGCTCTGTTCAGCGCAACGAACCCTCGGAATTCGCCCTGGATCAGGTCATCCCAGGGTGGACGGAAGGACTTCAGAAAATCAACAAGGGCGGAAAGATTAAGCTCTATGTTCCGCCGCACCTGGGCTATGGCGACGACGCCCGTCCCGGCATACCGCCGGCTTCGACGCTCATCTTTGATGTCGAGCTCCTTGATTTGACGCCCGCTGCTCCGGCAGCTGCAGCCACACCGGCGGCGAATCCGGGCGCGAAGTAGCGCTGGATTTGCACAGGATGGTGCGCCAATCAGGGTGGAGGCTTCAGGCCCGTTTCTCCACCCTGACGTCGGTGAACAGCGAACTGCGGACGCGGGTGGAGCTGTAGATGCTTCCCTGGATTGGATTCACGCTTTCGGCGGACGGCGCATGTGCAACGGGAATGAAGGAGTCATCGCAAAACACTCCATGCGTTGGATCGACGCCCTTCCATCCCGCGCCTGGAAGATAGACCTCCGCCCATGCGTGCATGGCGCCGAGTGACCGGTGGCTGTCGTCGGTTTCTGAATACACGTAGCCGCTGACAAAGCGCGCCGCCAGACCCAGCGTCCGGAACAGCGCCACGAGCAGCACGGCGTAGTCGCGGCACGCGCCGCTTCCGCGCGCCAGCGTCGTGCGGGCGTCCTGGATGTCCGGGTCCTCGCGGCGGACGTAGTTCATGTTTGAATACAGGAGCTGGTTGAGGCCGCTGATGAACGAGACGGTCTCCCCGGGGCGCTTGAATGCCTGGGCGTCCAGCCAGGCGCGAAGAGCGCGCTGGGTTTCCTCGGGCGGCGGCGCCAGATAGGACGACAGATTGAAGCGCTCGGATGGTTCGTAGGCAAAGGGGAAGCTGGCGGCGCCGGGTCTGAGTATGAAATCGAAGGGGTTGCCGTCGCGGGTTTCGACATCGAAGTCCGTTCGAATGCTCAAGGCGCGGGCGCCGTCCCAGAACCAGGCGATTGCGTGCTCGACGTCGTGTGCGTCCCGGGCCCAGACGATCTTTGCTTCGGGAGAGATGTTGAAGTTGAAGCTGCTGACCCGCCGGAGAGGGGTTTCCCGCGGATGAAGGTAGAGCAGGTGCGGCGAGAACCTGACGACCCCGTCGTATTCGTATCTGCTCAGGTGTGTGACGTGGAGTTTCATCGGCGGGGGATCCTATGGCAGGGGTTGGGCTTGGAGGGAAGATCGCAGGTCGGCGACAAATCGATCAATGTCATCCTGGCGCGTGTCCCAGGAGCACATGAGCCGGTATCCGTGCGCGCCGATGAAGTTGTAGAAGTGCCAGCCCCTTTCATGCATCCGCTTCGCGGTCTCGGCGGGGAAGCTGACAAAAAGTGCGTTGACCTCGGGTTCCACGAGTATGCGCACGTCCGGAAGCCGGCGCAGGGAGTCCGCCAGCCGCCGGGTCATGGCGTTGGCGTGGCCGGCGTGGCGAAGCCAGGCGCCCGACTCCAGCAGTCCGAGCCATTGCGAGCTCAGGAAGCGCATTTTCGAAGCGAGCTGCCCGGCCTGTTTGCACCGGTAGTCGAATTCGCGGGCGAGTGCGGGGTTGAAGAATACAACGGCCTCGCTGGTGGTCATGCCGTTCTTGGTGCCGCCGAAGCACAGCACATCGACCCCGGATCTCCACGTGATGTCGGCGGGGGTGATGGCGCGGCCGGAAGGGCCTCCTTTCCCGGCGAGGGCCGCCGCCGCATTGGAAAACCGCGAGCCGTCCATGTGCACCGCCAGGCCGTGACGCCTGGCGATCGAGCTGAGCGCGATGATCTCCTCGACTGAGTAGACCGTGCCCCACTCCGTGGACTGCGTCAGCGAGAGTACCCGCGCCTTGGGGAAGTGAATGTCAGTTCGCTTCAGGATCAGCGACTCCACGGCTTCGGGGGTCAGTTTGCCGTCGCGTCCTGGCGAGGTGAGGATCTTCGTGCCGTTGGAGAAAAACTCAGGGGCGCCGCACTCATCCGTCTCCACGTGCGCCGCCTCATGGCAGATCACGCTGTGATAGCTCTGGCAGAGCGAGGCGAGCGACAGCGAATTTGCGGCCGTGCCGTTGAAGACAAAAAACACTTCGGCGTCGGGCTTGTCGAATACGGCGCGGATGCGGTCGCACGCGCGCCGGGTCCATTCGTCTGTTCCGTAGCTTGGAAGCCGACCCTGGTTGGCCGCCTCCAGGGAGGCCCACGCTTCCGGGCAGATGCCCGAGGTGTTGTCGCTGGCAAAATGGTAGTCGAGGTGCGGCTTGTTTTCCGCCGATCTGTCTGGCATGGGGGCATTCTCGCCGCACGCGGGCGTTGCGTGAAGCGGATTTTTTATTCGTTGGCAGACGGACTCCGGCGCTGAATCATCGCCGACCTGACCGGATGACTGCGCCCGCAACCAATAATCCAGGACCGAATCTCTACCTTGTGGGCTTCATGGGCACAGGCAAAAGCACCATTGGCCGCGCGGTGGGCCAAAGGCTGGGTTATGCCGTGATGGACAGCGACCATGAAATTGAGCGCGTCGCCGGCAAACCGGTCACGGAAATCTTCGCTCAGGAGGGAGAGGCG
Source organism: Opitutaceae bacterium (assembly GCA_015075305.1). Classification (NCBI taxonomy): domain Bacteria; kingdom Pseudomonadati; phylum Verrucomicrobiota; class Opitutia; order Opitutales; family Opitutaceae; species Opitutaceae bacterium. The sequence goes on from JABTUS010000010.1 coordinate 120,835, forward strand.
GCCTTTCGTGCGATGGAGCGCGAATTCGTGGAGAAAGGGCATCCGTCGTCGGGTCAGATTGTGGCGTGCGGAGGCGGGCTGGTCGTTCCTGAGGGCATGCTGGGACTGTTGCATCAAAAGGGCGTGGTGATATGCCTGCATGCCTCGATCGAAACCATTTTGAAACGGACCCAGGGCCAGCGGCATCGACCGCTGCTCAATGTGGCCGACCCCGACGAGCGCATACGCACATTGTATGCTGCACGCGAGCCCATCTATCGAAGGACGGGGACCATCATCCTGACGGATGGGCGTCCGCTGCATGACATCGTGGCCCATGTCATTCGCGCCTACCGGCGGGAGGCATCGGAGTGGGCGCGCCAGCGGCGGAGCCCGGGCGCGGCACCCTCGTAAGGCGCGTCAGTGCCCGGCGAAGACCGCGGCCATCTTTTCGGAGAAACCCGGCGGTGGCCGAACGGGGCGACCGGATCTGTCGATGAAAGCGTGCAGGGTCGAACCCGTTGCAAGCCGCTCGGTGCCACGCAGAACCTCGTAGTCGAGCTTGATGCGCAGGAGCGGTCGTTCGCGCATGGTGGTTACGATGACAAGGTCATCGTCGTAATGGGCGGGCCGGAAGTACTTGATGTTGACCTCCAGCACCGGGAGACGGAATCCCTCAGCCTCAAGAGCGCGGTAGGGGAGCCCGTGCTCCTTCAGGAGATTGGTGCGGCCGACCTCGAACCATGGCAGAAAACTGCCGTGGTAGACGATGCCCATCATGTCCGTTTCCGCGTAGCGGACCTGGATCGCCGTCCGTGACTGTATCATGACAGCGTTCCGCGTGGGTGCGGATCGTTGAAGAGCAGGTTTGCGGCCTTTTGCCAGGTATTGCGTCGCGCCCAGGAGCGACCGGCCTCTCCCATGCGCAGGCGCAGGTCGGAGTCGCTGATCAGGCGCTCAAATGCCGCCGTGAGCTGGGCGGGATAATTCGGCGGAACGCAAAGGCCGGTGACTCCGTCGACGACGGCCTCAGAGACGCCTCCGATGGAATGCGCCACGACGGGCAGCCCGTGTGCGGCGGCTTCGAGGTAGACGAGACCGAATCCCTCCACGCTCTGGCGGTAGTCGATGCTCGTCATGGCAAAGATGTCGGCGCGGTCATAGATCCGATCCAGTTCGTCGTCGGGCAGTTCACCGAAGAAACGGACCTTCAGGTCGCTCTGCGTCGCGGTTTCGCGCAGCTTCTGCTCGTACTGGCGCCGGTTGTGCTCCCCGACGATCCAGTATTCGATGCGCTGGCGGAATCGGGGAGCGAGCGCCTGAAGTGACTGGAGCGTGAGCATCTGTCCCTTGCGGGGATGGAGACGGCCGACCGTAAGGACGATGAGTTTGTCCCTCGAGCGATCCGCCGGCGAGTCGGGCACGACGGCGAAGTCTGATCGGAGGGCGCCTGGGGTGAGGAAGGTTTTTCCCTTTGCGGCGGGAAAACGCTCGGTCAGGAGGTTGTGCGTGTAGTGGCTGAGTGTGCTGATGCGCGATGCCCGGGAGATCAGGCGGTTCGTCAACCGGCGGGTGACGGGATTGCTGTGGAAGCGCAGGATTTCGGAGCCGTGAAAAGTCAGGACCAGTTGTTTTGGGCGAAAGGCGGGGATCCCGAGCAGCAGCATCATGGCAAGCATGGGTCCCGGCTCCGGCAGATACACCGTGGCGTAGCGCAGGCGCCGCCGCTCGGCGATCAATTGAGAAGCCAGTTTGACCTGGCAGCGAAAGTCCTGGGTCCCTGGCAGCGGGAGCCTGCGCAACCTGAAGGGCCAGGGTTTTTCCCGGATCGAAGTGGAGGCCGATTGCGCCCACACCTCCACGTCGAACCCAAGTCCGGCGGATGCCTTGGCGATCTCTTCGGCGAAGGTCGCGATTCCACCCCGCTTCGGGTAGAATTCGTGCGTTATCAGGAAAAGCTGGCGGGTTTGCGCGGTGGCGCTCATGCGCGATGGATCGTCGTTCAGGGAAGCATCAGGCAACCCCCTACGCAAGACTCATGAGTTCACCGGCTGGTGCCCCCACCGTGACTCGAACACGGATCATTCGTTTAGGAAACGAACGCTCTATCCACTTGAGCTATGGGGACGAACAATGGGCACGACCGTGAACAAAGGTTTGGCAATCTACGAACACTTTTTGGAACCGCCTCTCCGCGCAGCGCCCGGGGGAACGGCGGTCCACCAGACTGCACTCAGAGTGTAAAATTGTCGCCGGTGCCGTGGTGTTCGATCATGTAGTCCATGTCCTTGTCGCCGCGGCCGCTGAGATTGACCAGAACCGTGCGCGCCTCCGTTGGATTCTGGCGTGCGAGCCGGATGGCGTGCGCGACGGCGTGGGAACTTTCGAGAGCGGGAATGATGCCTTCGTTGCGACTCAGCACGTAGAAAGCTTCCACGGCCTCCTTGTCGGAAGCCGCGTAATATTTCACCCGGCCGGAATCCTTGAGATGGCAGTGCTCGGGGCCGACGCCGGGATAATCCAGACCGCTGGCAATCGAGTGCACGGGTGCCGGCTCGCCTTTTTCATCCTGCAGCAGGTAACAGCGGAATCCATGGATGAGCCCTTCCCTTCCGTAGGTCATGGTTGCCGCGTGATTGCCCAGAGTTGAATTCCTGCCGAGCGGCTCGACTCCATGGATCTCCACAGGATCGTCGATGAATCCGGCGAAAAGGCCCATGGCGTTGCTGCCGCCGCCGACGCAGGCGGCGACGATGTCCGGCAGGTTGCCGGTCATCTCGAGGAACTGCTCGCGTGCCTCGATTCCGACGACGTGCTGGAAATCGCGGACCATCATGGGGAAGGGATGCGGGCCGACAACGGAGCCGATGCAGTAGATCTGGTTGACGGGATCCTGGATGTAGGCGACTAGCGCGGCGTCAACAGCCTCCTTGAGGGTTTTCAGGCCGTGCGTTGCGGGAATCACCCGTGCGCCGAGGATTTTCATGCGGGCGACATTGGGAGCCTGTTTGGCGATATCCACCTCGCCCATGTAGATGTCGCACTCGAGTCCGAAATAGGCCGCGGCCGTTGCGAGTGCGACGCCATGCTGTCCCGCGCCGGTTTCGGCGATGAGCTTCCGCTTTCCCATGAAGCGGGCGAGCAGGCCTTCTCCCATGCAGTGATTCAGTTTGTGGGCGCCGGTGTGGTTGAGATCCTCGCGCTTCAGGTAGATCTGCGTCCGCCCGAGTTTCTTCGAGAGCCGTGCCGCGTGATAGGTTGGTGTCGGACGCCCCTGGAAATGCCGGCGGATGCGGCGGAGCTCCTCAATGAATTCGTGGGAGCGTGAAACAACCGCATAGGCGTCGCGCACCTCCGCGAGCGGTTTCTCAAGTTCCGGCGGGACAAAAATGCCGCCGTATCTGCCGAAGAATCCGGAGGCATCAGGTGAGTTTCGCAGCTGTGAGGAGGGGCTCATGATTGGATTGAAAGGCGCATGATGTGCCAGCCTGTCTTGCACAAGGCAAGGCGGTATGGCTCGGCGCGAGTGAGCGGTGAAACAGGAGAAGAACAGTGCCGCCCGGTTGACATCCGCGATGATTCGGCCTCATGTGTCTCTGTCATGGTTGCGCCATCCCCATTGATCCACCATCTGCGTGCGGTGCGTCGCATCGTGCGCCCGGGCGGTGTCTGGGGCTGTCATGATCTTGCGCGAGCGCCGTAAGGCTGGAGAGCATCCGCGGGCTACGAAGCGGACCGGCTCCTGATCCGGGGCATGTTCCCGGAGACAGACGGAAATCTGCGGGGCGCTGAGCGCCTCTTTTGACACGCGGCCTCGCCGCAATTCTCCAACAGACACGATTGATCGGACTTGGTCATCTGAGTTCTGCGGTCGACCCACACGCGCACACGACCGCAACCAAAGCGCGACCGTCATGAATCCAACGTATGTAACTTCCACAGACAACGAATGCCTGCGGTGGATGCTCGCCCAGGCTCCCTTTTGCATCGACCGCCGTCGTGAGCGCAATGTCCTCCGCACGAAGCTGGATCGCGCGTTCATTGTTGCCGATGAACCTGAACGGCCTGCGTTGATCCGCATGGGCAGCACCTTTGAAACCGTCGATGGGCAGACGGGAGCGACGCAATCCCACACGCTCTGCCTTCCGAACCAGGTTCTGCACCTGGACGACGGCCTTTCCGTGGATTCGCGCCTTGGCGTCGAGGCCCTTGGCCGCAGTGCCGGTGACGAAATAGTCTGGCAGACCCCGGCCGGCTCGCGGCGCATCCTGATCCGCGAAGTCAGGCCGCCGCGCCAGGCCGGCACGCTGGCCCAGGCGGTGCTTATTTAGCGGCGGCGTGGCTCGAGTCGAAGGATTGATTCATCCCACCTTCAGCCACGGCGTTTGTCGCTGCAATCAGGCACCGCGACGCTGATCGATCGCCCAGCGGGCGGCGCCGATCACGCCGGCGTGGTTGCCGAGCTTTGCGGCGATGACCGTCACGTGACTCGTGTCGATCAGTCTTGCGCGGTTCACGGCCTTCCTTGCGGCGTTCACAAAGAAAGCGGCGTGCGCCTCAACCAGACCTCCGCCGAGCACGATGCGGTCGGGGAGAAAACTGTGCAGCACGCCCCAGGTCGCCGCAGCGACCGCCTGCTGTGTATCCATGAGCACACTACGCGCGGATTCGTGGTCCGCCCCGGCCGCGAACAGCGCGTCCGCGGAGTCGAGGCCGATCGCCGCTGCCGCCGCCGCGATCGCGGGGCCCGAGGCGTAGGATTCCACGCACCCCCGGCACCCGCAGTAGCAGGGCGGTCCGTCGCTTGAAACAAGCATGTGCCCCGGCTCCGGATGCCCGCCGCCGGCCCCGCGGTAGATCCTGCCGTGGAGCACCGCGGCCCCGCCCACTCCCGTGCCAAAGGTCAGCATGACGAGCCGTTCCACTTTTTCGCCCGTGCCGAAATGATACTCGCCGTACGCGGCCGCATCGGCGTCGTTTTCCAGCCAGGCCGGCAGACCGAGCTCGTCCGACATCGCCGCGACGAGATTGCAGCCATCCCAGCCGGGAAGCGTGTAGGGATTGTCGACAACACCGGTCGTCGGATTGACCGGGCCCGTGCACCCCATGCCGACACCGGCCAGTGCGCCAGCCGGGATTCCGCTCGTCCTGAGCAGTTCCCGCGCGGCGGCGCCCATGCGGTGGATGGCGCTCCCGAACCCGAGGCCGGGATCCGTGGCAACGGCCGCTTGGGCCAGCAGGGCTCCATGCTCCGCCACCACGCCGAGAGCGATCTTTGTGCCGCCGATGTCGATTCCCAGTGCGTGATTCACGGCATGCCGGCGATGGATTGGGGCGGAGCGGGGCGTTTTTCGAAGGAAAGCGCCACGGCGGCGGTTATGGCCAGCACGACACCGGCGATCTCGAGTCCCCCGATCCGTTCGCCGAGAAAAATCAATGCCAGCACAACCGTGACGACGGGCTGAACCGCCGCGGCGAGAGGCGTGACGATCGAGGCCTTGCCCTCGGCGCGGTAGGCGGCGAACGCGGCGATGACGCCGAATCCGTTGAGCGCGCCGGCTGCCAGGCCCGACCAGAGCATGGGTGCCGGCATGTTCCATTTCAGCTCCTTCGTCGCGACGATCCAGATCGCAACCGGCACGAACGCCGCGCACCAGGCCAGATAGGAAAGCTCGGCGGAAATGTGGTTCGTCGAAATCTTCTGTGTCGCACTGAAGACCCCCCAGAACACCATCGCGGCGAAGGTGTACCCCATCCAGGCATTGAGCCCGAGACGGTGAAGAAATTCGGCGGGATTGCCCAGCGAGCCCGCCTCACCGCTCAGCAGGACGATGGCCGCGACGGCGACGCCGATGCCGGCGATCTGTATCCCATTCAGGCGTTCGCGAAACCAGAGCCAGGCGATGGCGATCGTCACCAGCGGATATATGTTTGTCAGTGGAATGGCGACTGCTGTGTCGGCTCCGTTTTCGAGCGCCAGGTAGAAGGCAAGATTGCCTCCGGCTGCCAGGAGTCCGGAGACAAAGCCCCAGAACAGCCCCCGCGGTTTGTTTGTGCCGATCTTCACGCGCGGCGAAAACGCAGCCACCAGGGCGGACGGGATCAACGCGAAGGTGAACAGAATCTGCGTCATCCAGCCCGAGAGTTCGCGGCTCGGCCCCTTGGCCAGCACGCCCCAAATGCCCCAGCAGGTTGCCGCGGTGAGAGCGTGGATGAGCCACCAGGGGCGTTGTTTGGTGGAGGCGGGCGTTTGTGAGGGCATTGGGCGCTAGTTGATCGTGGTTACCTTGCTGGCCAGCTTGAAGCGGCCGGCCTCGCGTCCATCGCGTGCGGCGATCGCAAGTGAAAGCATCTGCACGGGGAGAATCTCCACGAGCGGCAGCAACGGTGCAGGCACCACCGGAATCCGGAAAACCCCCGCGATCCCCGCGTCGGCGCCGATCACGCCGACAACGCCTCCATGGCCGCTGATCTCCGCGGCCAGCTTCTGGTGCAGTTGGGCGACTTCCGGTTGCCCTGCGAGAATGAGCACCAGCGTTTGCGGGCCGACCATTTCGATGACGCCGTGGCGAAATGCCGGTGCAGACATGCCTTCAGCGGGTTGCCGAGTGGATTCCTTGAGGATGAGTCCCCCCGTTCCCGCGGTCGCCAGCGAGGCGCCGCGTCCAATCACATACACCGCGCGAGTCCCCGCGATCATCCCCGACAACGCATCGACGAGACTCTGGAAATTTTCGACGTAGGCCCGCATCGGCTTTTCGATCGACTGAAGCGCCTGGATGGCTTCCGCGACGCTGCCGCCGGCCAGGGCCTCGCCGAGCCAGTGAAGAACGGCCAGTGTTGCGATGTAGGTCTTGCAGGAGACCGTGGCCTCCTCGCCTGCGTGCAGGCTGAGCAGCGTATGCGCGGCGCGACCGAGGGTGGAGGAGGAGTTGTTGGTGATTCCAATCACGTGGCCGAACTGCCCCCTGTCATTGAGCAGCGCGACCACCTCGGCGCTTTCACCGGATTGCGACGCCATGACGAGCAGCGTGTCGCGTGCCTTGAGAGGTCCGAATCCAAGGAGCAGTTCCGCGGTTTCAATCCAGTGCGAGGAGAAACCCGCGGCGCTGAGTCTCAGGTGCAATGGATAGAGCGCATGAAATGAACTGCCCATGCCCGTCAGAACCACGCGGCGGTACAGACCGCTCTGCAATCCCTTGCGGAGCTGATGCGGCGGCTGCAGGGGGCCAAGCGCGGCGCATACGCGGTGCAGGACCTCACCCTGTTTGAGGAGATCCGAAAGGTAGGGACCGTGAATGATGGTTGTCACGTTGCTCCAGGGTTTTTCGAGCTGGCGGGAGAGGGTAGCAGTGCGCGGCGGATGCCGCAATCCACGTAATTACGGGCGTTGCGGACCTTGCCGGCGGGATTGCTTTCCCTGGCGCGATGGTGCATGATTTTCGCGAACGATGCCTCGAAACAAGTGGATGCCTGCCGGGTTGGCCGCGATGGCGATGGGATCATCGCTGATGGCGCAGCCGGCTCCCGCAGAGCAGCATTCGCGGCCCTTTGTGCTGCCCAGCTCCATCGCGCGCGCCATCAGCCCGGAAATTCGGGCGCTCGATGATCGCGAGCAGCAACTGACCGCGGAGCTTCAAGTCCTTTCCCATCCTCCCAAGAATGAGCGCGCGTCAAGGATCGGGTGGAAGGTGTTTGGTTATGGCAGCAGTCTGGCCGTCGATCAATGGATTGAGATCGACCTCGGTGCGGTTCATTCGATTGACGCGCTGTGCCTTGTGCCGGTTGATGTTCCCTTCGCGGATACCGCCGCACCGGGCCATGGATTTCCGCGGCGTTTTCGGGTGGAAATCGACAATGGCACAACCGGCTGGACGATTGTTGAGGATCATTCGAATGAGGATTTCGAGAATCCGGGTTCGTTTCCCGTCTTGATTCGCACGCCCGGACGAGTCGCGCGCAAAGTGCGAGTGGTCATGACCAAGCCCTGGGAGAAAGGCGTCTACCGAGCCTATGCGCTGGGCGAAATCATGGTCATCCAAGGCAGCCGCAATCTCGCCACCGGGCTGAGCGGGGTGAAGGTGCGCACGAGCGCCTCGCTTGAACGCGGGCCGACCTGGAGTCGCCAGAACCTCATCGACGGACAGAGCATCGTCGGCGCACCGGTTGCAAAGACGAGCCATGCGCTTACGCACGGCTGGGAGTCCGACGTCTATTCCGATCCATCGACCAACGTTTGGTTCCAGGTGGACCTGGGACGTTCGTATGCGCTCGATGAGATTCGGTTGCTGCCGATCAAGTTCACGGATTTCTCCAACACGCACGGCTACGGGTTTCCGATGCGGTTTCGAGTGGAGTTGTCCGACGATGTGGAGTTTCACACCGCGCACGTTGTCGCGGACTGGTCGAGGCGCTCGTTTGGGGTGTCCTCTTTCAGTCCGATAACGCTGCCCTGTGAAGGGAAAGCCGGACGCTTTGTACGCATGACCGCGGAGGAGCTGTGGGAAAAGAGCGAGGGCCAGTACATTTTTGCATTGGGTGAACTGCAGGCCTACCATGGCGACAGCAATGTCGCGCTCGGGGCCGACGTGACGGCGATGAGCGCGACGTCGCAGAGTCCGAGAAATTTCAATCCCTCGTACCTGACCGATGGCCAGCGCGGACCGATGCATCTTATCGATTGGACCGCCTGGCTGCAGGAGTTGTCTCGGCGGGGAGAAGTCGAGCAGGCGCTTGCAACAGTGCAGGCCCGGCTGGCGGTGCTGCAGCCGCGTCTGGCCCGGCGTGTCTCACGCATTTTCATCGGGGGCGTCACGGTGGTGGTTCTGGGGACTCTGGGTGGATTTCTCCACCAGCGGCGCAAGCAGGCGCTCGCGGTCGCCGCTCTGCAGCGGAGGATTGCCGGGGACCTTCACGATGAGATCGGGAGCAATCTGGCCGGCATTTCCATGATGGCTGAGCTGGGTCATCGCGAGGGCGCCGGGCTTTCGGCGGCTGACACCGAGGAGATCCGAAAGCTCGCCGCGGATACAGCATCCGCGATGCGTGACATTGTGTGGCTCACGCAGCCGGGTCCGCACGATGCGCCCCGGCTCACGGAACGCCTTCGCGAAACAGCCAGGCACCTGCTGAAGGGTGTCGAGTGGACGTTTGAAATCGAGGGCATGGATGAGGCGCCGGCGCTCGATGTGCAGCGGCACCTGCTGCTGGCATTGAAGGAAATGCTAAACAATGTCCTGCGCCATGCAGGCGCAGGGCACGTGTGGATCCGCCTTCAGGTCGACGAGCGGAGGTTTTCGCTGGAGGTCAGGGATGATGGATGCGGATTCGTGGTCGGTGCGTCTGGAGATGGACACGGACTCACCAGCCTGCGCCACCGGTCGATGCTCCTGCACGGCAATCTTGAACTCGCGAGCCAGCCGGGGAAGGGGACGCGGGTTTCGCTGAACGGGATCCTCAATCCCGTGCCGGCCGCCCCGCCTGCGCCCGCCTGAACGTTCACCGCACAAGGCGGTTCACCCGCGACGCGCGGCCTCGATTTTTGCGATGTCGATTTTGCCCATTTCCATCATGGCCTCAAAAGCGCGCGTGGCCTCCGCACCGCCGGCGGTGACCGCGTGGATGAGGGCGCGCGGGGTGATCTGCCAGGACAGCCCCCAGCGGTCCTTGCACCAGCCGCAGGCGCTCTCCTGGCCGCCGTTGCCGACGATTGCGTTCCAATAGCGGTCGGTTTCCTCCTGGGTGTCCGTCGCCACCTGGAAGGAGAAGGCTTCGCTGTGCTGGAAGGCCGGCCCGCCGTTCAGGCCGATGCAGGGAATTCCGAGGACGGTGAACTCGACCGTGAGGACATCGCCTTTTTTCCCGGACGGGTAGTCGCCCGGCGAATGGTGCACTGCGGTCACTTTGCTGTCGGGAAATGTCGCCGCGTAGAATTTGGCCGCGTCCAGCGCGTCCTTGTTGAACCAGAGGCAGATGGAGTTTCTTGGAATCGGATTGTTCATGGGGAGTGTGTTCGAAGATCAGGTGAAACGCATGGACGTTTCACACCGCCCGTTTTGGCCGGGCATCAGTCGGAATGATTGTCCTTTTTGCGCAGCACGATGTGTGTCGCGGCCGGCGTGGCCGTGTGTTCCGCGCATCGATAGCCGAGTTTCAAAAGATCAATCCCGGTGAAAAGGGGCTCTCCCGCACCCAGCAGAACGGGCGAGATCGCAAGGTGCATTTCGTCGATCAACCCATCCTGCAGGTACTGGCGGATCGTCGCAACGCCACCACCCACGCGGATGTCCCTGCCGTGCGCGGCTTCGCGGGCCTGTCTCAAGGCGGAATGGATCCCGTCCGTGACGAAGTGAAACGTCGTGCCTCCCTTCATCGGAATCGACGGCCGGGCATGATGAGTCAGCACAAAAACCGGAACGTGATAGGGCGGGTTGTCGCCCCACCAGCCCTTCCAGGCATCATCGGGCCACTCTCCCCGGATCGGTCCGAACATGTTGCGACCGAGGATCCATGCGCCTAGGTTTTTCAGTCCACGCACGGCGTACTCCTCTTCAATCCCAGTCGTGCCACCCTCGTTGCCGATCATCTTCTGGAATGTCCGCGTGGGGAAAAACCATTCAGCCAGCGCCTTGCCGCCGACGCCGAGGGGGTTCTCCAGACTCTGGTTCGGACCGGCACCGAAGCCGTCAAGTGAGATGCTGAAGCAGTGAACGCGGAGTCGGCCACTTGGCGTTTGAGCATTCGTTGTCATGAATGAGGTCGGGGGATGCGGAGAATCAGTGAAATTGACGGACTTCGACCGGGGCGCGGCAGGCGAGCGTGGCTTTTTTTGCCCAGACGAGTGCCTCGTCGAGGTCAGCCGTGTGAAGCACCCACAGACCACAGATGTGCTCCCGGGTTTTCAGATGGGATCCCTCGGAAACGGTCACCGAGCCATCGTGCTGGCTCTTTACCGAGCGTGCGCTGTAGGCGGGATGAAGTCCGCCGACGAAAAGCCTGGCACCGGCCGCAACCATCTCGTCGTTGAGGGAGTCTATTGCGCGATCCATGGTCTCGTCCTCCGCGATCGATGGATCGTAGTCGTCGGGATGGTAAATGGAAATCAGGTATTTTGGCACCGTGCGTCCTTTCGCCTTTCTGGGGTGGGCTTGTTTTCGTTGGCTCACTGCTACCACGAATGAAGTGCCGGTGAATGGACACTCGACGGAAAAGAATCATTTGCCACGCGAAGAAAGGATCGACCTTGGGAATCCTGGCAGATGCGAGGGACGCCCCTCATTTTTGACTGCGTAGCGACTTTAGAAGGCAAGGCGGTGCAATCCCGGAATGACGTCAAAATGAGTGTCATTGCTGAGAAGTGGAAGTTGAAGTTCCGCAGCAATAGCAGCGATCCACAGGTCATTGCTTGGGATTGGCGTGCCCCGACTTTTGAGGTGCAGCCGCAATTCGGCATAGTGGCTTGCGGTGGTGGCGTTGACTGGCTGGAGTTCGGCAAATAGGAGGTTTTTGGAGAGCCAGTCCTCGTAGCGTGCGCGATGGCGGGACAGACCAATGCCATATCGATATTCCCCGAGAACAATAGCGGGGACAACAAGCCGGGAGGATTCCAGAAAGGCTTCACGGCAGGCGGGATTTCCGTCGGCCCAGGCAGAAAGTGCGTTGGTATCCAGGATCATGCCCCGTCTTCCTGGTCGAGCTTTCCGAAGGCTTCGGCAATGAGGGAATCAATCTGCCGGGTTTCATCGCCAAGGTCGGACAACGCACCGAACCCTTTCATCCAAGGTGGCTCGGCAGAGCTGGAGTTTGTCAAAGCAGTGGAGGAAATCCGTTTCTCGAGCGCTTCAGTGACGAATTGTCGAAGCGAAATCCCACGCAAGGCAGCTCGGGCCTTCGCCTGGCGGAAGATTTTGTCAGGAATATCCAAAGTTGTTTTCATAAGTATAACCTGCCGTATTTATGGCTTGAGGCAAGTAAAACGGCGAAATGCAATCGGAAATTTCAATTTCTTGACATTTTCATAGATGCTTTTCATTGCACTTGCTGAATCTCTGCGCAGTGGCTCCCCCTCCATGCTGATCATAGAAATCGCCCGGAAGGCTCGCGTATCACCGGCAACGGTATCCCGGGCAATCAATCAACCGGAGCTTGTCGCGGCCGAAAGCCTGGCCCGCATCCGGGCGGTCATGCACGAGCACAACTATGTGCCCGCTCCGATCAATGGACGTCGAGGACCGAAGACCCGCCTGCCGGAGCAGCGCCGGATTGGGGTATGGTTTGTCGGTGCGAAGGCCAACAATCCGAGCCTCAACTGGTTCCAGGATCAGCTGCTCCAGGTGCAGTCGGCCGATCCCCGTTATCGCGTCGATCTTCGCGTGCTCTTTTCAAACAGCCCTGCTGAAATTCCCCGGGTGCTCCTCGGGGAGCGGCTTGACGGCGTGATCATTCAGGGAATGGAGCCATCCCCGGAGTGCATGGCCCAACTGGCGGCGCTGCCGCATGTCTGGTTCATGACGCGCCGCTCATTCTCGTACAAGGGCGACTATGTCGAACCGAACAACGAGGAGAATGGCCGCATGGCCGCGGACTACCTCCACCAGCGCGGACACAAGTCTGTCGCCGTCCTTTCAACCGACCCTGAATACAGCGCCGTCGCCAGGCGCACGAACGCCTTCTCCGCGCGCGCGAGCGAACTCGGCATGACGCTGCATGCGATCATGGGTGTGCCGAACCCCGGAGTCAGCTATCTCGAGTTCATGCCGCTGCATGCGGAGAGCACGGAGCTGGTTCGCCGTCTCCTGGCCTGCACTCCGAAGGCAACCGGGCTCTATCTCCCCGTCGACCATTTCAGCGGGGCGTTTTTCCGTGCGCTGAGGGCGGCGGGAAAAATCCCGGAGCGCGATTTCGACACGATCCTCGGCAACTACAACCCGATGATTTATTTCAATCTCGACCACCATCCGGCGGCGATCGACATCAACCTGCCGCTGCTCGTGCGAAAGGTGATCGACCACCTCCTCTGGCGAACGAAGAATCGCGATGTTGAGGGTCGCGTCGGGGTGACGGTGTCGCCGCGCCTGATCACCGTCGAAACGACCCTACGACCGGCGGGTTAGGTTGCGGGTCAAAGCCGCGGCGTCGCCTTCTTCCGTTCCTTCAAGAACTCGAAAACATTCGTCGAAAAGTTCGCCCAGATCGGGGCCGCGCGTCGCGAGTTGCATCCCGACGCGGAAAACCTGAGGCACTGCGATCCCGAGCACGTGGGCGTGCTCGCCGAGGAGGCCCTCAAGGGCAGCGAGAAATGCAAAGTCTTCCGGCTGGTCTTGCAGGCATTCGGAGCGCACGACGACCGCTTCAAAGCCGCTATCAACCAGATCGAACTGAATATACAGTGGCGCGACTGGATCCTGCATTGTCATCTCCGCTCAACCACTCAAATATCACCTGATGCAAAAGCTTGCAGCAGAATTTTTCGCCGGGATCGGCCTAATGCGAATGGGGCTGGATGGAGAGGGCTGGACAACGGTTTGGGCCAACGACTTCGACGAGAAAAAATGGGAAATATATCGCGCCAATTTCAACGATGATGCCGGTGTATTTGTGCTCGATGACGTCCACAAGGTGAATGGTAAGGATATTCCCGACATCCATCTTGCGACAGCTTCCTTTCCATGCAACGACCTGTCGCTGGCTGGGGCTCGTCACGGACTGGCGGGCACGCAGTCCTCGGCATTCTGGGGATTCACCGATGTCATCAAAGGCATGGGCCGCCGCAGACCACCACTGGTGCTGCTGGAGAACGTCCCGGGCTTTCTCACCTCCAATGATGGCAATGACTTCCGCGACGCTCTCCTCGCTCTGAACGAACTTGGCTATGTGGTGGACGCATTTGTCGTCGATGCGGTTCGTTTTGTTCCACAAAGCCGTCAAAGGCTGTTCGTTGTCGGCAGCCAATCGAAGCCGGATCGTCTTCAGGAAACGTCCGCACTATTGCTGCAAAGTGATGTGCGTCCAGCGGCGCTCGCCGACTTCATCTTCATGAATCCTGAAATCGACTGGTCAATCCGAAGCCTGCCGTCGCTTCCGCTGTCTTCCAGTCGTCTGCAGGACATCCTTGAAGACGTTCCGTTGAATTCGGAACTCTGGTGGTCAAGAGAACGGTGTGACTATCTGATGAATCAAATGAGCGACAAGCACCGGTCGGAAGCTGACCAAATGATTGCTGGTCTGAAATGGTCATACGGCACAGTATTTCGGCGAGTGCGCAATGGGCGTTCGATGGGCGAGCTGCGCACCGATGGAATTGCCGGATGCCTCCGGACCCCGCGGGGTGGCAGCGGACGGCAGATTCTTTTCTGTGGTGGCCACGGACAATGCAGGGTTCGCCTTCTCACTCCGCGAGAATGCGCGCGTTTGATGGGTGCTGATGGCTACAAGATCAATGTGCCCATGAATCAGGCTCTGTTTGGGTTTGGGGACGCCGTCTGTGTCCCCGTGATCCGGTGGATTGCACGGCACTACTTGAATCCTGTGTTCGGCGAGATATGTGACGCCCCAGAGGCGTTGCCCTCAAATCGCGACCACATCCGCCATTCAATCCCGCGCCGTGCTGCCAAGGCGAAGCCATGAGCAGAATCATACACCTGCTCGAATCTCTCGTTCAAAAGCAGCGCAAGTTTCTAAACAAGGGCGGACTTTGCGTTGGTTTGGTTGTGACCAAGAGGGCGGTGGAGCAGGGGCTTCCCTTGTTGCCAAAGACACTTCGCACGGATGAGGGCGGGCAGGTTGCAGGCCTTGGCAAAGCCGCAGTGCAGAAAATTCTAAGCGCACATGGCATCACCGCAATTTTGGCCGAAGAGGGTGGCCGCACAAGTCGTGGAAGCCTTGGGCTCATGGAAGCCTATGTAACGGCACTCAACGCGTTTCGAGGCAAGGCCGGCAAGGCGGAGCTCGATGCTGCCATGAATTGGTGGATTGAGAAAGTGCGTCTGCACTTTGCCAGCGAGGGGCCGAAATTTTGCTTCGACACTGGCAAATCCGTCGCGGCCAACCTCGCCGCCATTTTCGATCAGGCGGCGCAGATTCAAAGGAACTCAGGCGGCACGAACTATGTTGGCGCCATGCTTCAACATCTGGTGGGTGCGAAGCTTGACCTCGTTCTTGGTGCTGGCACTGCTGTCCATCACGGTTTTTCCGTTGCGGATCAATCGACGGAACGGCAAGGTGACTTCGAGGTAAACGGCGTTGCAATCCACGTCACGACGCATCCAACCGAGGCATTGATTCGCAAGGCAGCAAGGAATATTCAGAGCGGTCTGAAACCCGTTATTGTCACGCTCTCGGACGGTGTCATTGGAGCAGCCTACTTGCTGAAAAATACTGAATGGAAAAGCCGCATTGACGTGATTGATGCCACCCAATTCCTCACGGCAAACGTCTATGAGCGGAGTCTCTTCAAAGCAGGGGAATGCAAAGCAACCCTCATCTCGATTCTGACTCGATACAACGAGATTGTTGAAAAGTGTGAAACCGACCCGGTTCTACACATTCGCCTTTAGCGAGCTGGCACCTCCTCCTTCATGGTCGCGAATAGGAGGAGCGGCAAGAAGGCGAATTGGCCGTGAAATCAACGCCAGCCTGTCGGTTCCCTGTCGCAAGCTTTCCCCTGTCCTGCCCAAGATAGGAAGCCGGAAGAGGAGTCAGCGGTCAGGGGCTGGTCTTCTCCCGCCCGAGTTTCAATCGCTGGCCTTCGCGGCCGAAGCGCAGCGCCTCCTCGTGACGGCCGGATTCGTCGAGGAGCTGGGCGAGGAGCAGGAAGGCCTCGGCGCGGGTGGGCTGGGCGGCGGTCAGTTCACGGAGCTGGCGCATGGCGTCGGACGGGCGTTGCTCAGCGACCAGCATGACAGCGAGCACCCAGCGGCTTTCATGGCGCGCGGGGTCGCGCCTGACGATTGCCTCGAGGTGGGTGATCGCTTCGGCGCGCCGGTCCAGGGCGATGAGCGTCATGGCAAGGTTGTGCTCGCTGTCGGAGAACCCCGGATCCGCAGCAAGCGCCGCTTCGAATTCCGACAGGGCTGCAGCCGGTTTTCTTTCGTTGAGCAGCAGCGTGCCGAGCTGGTTGTGCGCGGCCGCATGGGTCGGACGCAACGCGACGGCGCGTTCGAAGTGTGCCCGCGCCCCGGCGGTGTCGCCCGCGGTCAGTCGGCTGGCGCCCAGATTGTATTCAGCTTCCGGATACTCAGGCCGCAGCCGGATGGCCGTCTCAAACCATTGCTCCGCCTCGGTGGTCCTGCCCGCCTGCCTCAGGGCGACTCCGAGGTTGTTGGCCACTTCGGCGGAGTTGGGGCGCAGCCTGAAGGCTGACTCGAGATGACCGATGGCTTCCGTGGGCCTGCCGGAGTCCAGGAGGAGCAGGGCCAGATTCGTGTGGCTCATCCACGAGTTGGGATTCCGTTCCAGAGTGGCTCGATGCAGCGTCTCGACGTCGCGATAGGGCCCGCACTGGCGCCAGGTCAGGATGCCCAGCGTGACGAACAGGATGCCGCAGCCGGCGCGAGCGGCGATGCGGGCGTTGCGCGCGGAAGTGCTGACAGCGCCATCGATGGCCGCGCCTGCAAGTGCAAGGGGTCCGATGCATGCGAGGTACTGCCAGTGGTCCGCGGCGTAGGAGAAGTTGAACCCGTAGACGTTCATAAAGCCCATCACCGGGAAGAGTGACCCGAGGAAGAACAGCAGTGCGGTGAGTGGGGCGCGATCGCGCTTGTGAAACAGCCATGCCGCCGCCAGCAGTCCGATCGCCGCCAGAACGGGAAGCCAGGTGACGACCGATGCTGGATTGATCGTCCATCGCGGATAGATGAAATTCAGGTCAAACGGCCAGAGCAGCTTGCCTAGGTAAAACCACACGATCCTGCCCGCCAGCGCGAACCTCGACAACCAGTCGAGATCGAAGCTCTCGCCCCTGGCTCCGACAATGGAATGCTCGACCCAGGCGCTGAAAAGTCCGAATGCGGCTCCCGCGACAAACCAAGGCAGCAGCGGGCGGATGTCGCGCCAGGTCAGTCGTCCCTCTTTCCACCAGGCGCCAAGCAGGAGCGCCGCCGGCAGGGTGGCTGTGACCGACTTGGTCAGCAGCGCGGCCACAAAGAAACAGGTCGCGAGCAGGTATCTGCGGGGTGTTGGATGTTCACGGTGTCGAAGATAGGCAAGGGCTGCAGCCAGGTAGAGCAGGAGCGACAGCGTGTTCTTCTGTTCGGCAATCCATGCCACGGACTCGACGCAGACCGGGTGCAGAGCAAACAACGCCGCACCGAACCAGGCGCCGCGGATGTCGAGCCGCGCAAGCACGCGCCAGAGGAGCAGGGCGGCAAGGGCGTGAAAGGCCACGGTGCATAGATGATAACCCAGCGGAGCATCGCCCCAGATCCTGTGTTGAATCCAGAACGCGCTGTGCAGGGCGGGGTAGTACTGCTCGGTGGCGCCCAGCTTCGTCCAGATCCGTGCAAGACCGTCGAGCGAGCGCAGAGGCGGGGCGGTGACGTAGTCGGAATCGTTCCAGACGAAGCCCGCGCGGTAGGTCGGGATGTAGGCCGCAAAAACCGCGACCAGGAGCGCGCATCCGAGAAGCCATTGCCGACGATTCACCAGACGGTAGGTTCGCTCGGGCGTTGTTCATGTGGCAAACCAAAGGTGAGCCTGTCTTGAGAACGCGAGGAGGGGAAGCCGGTGAATCCGCCTCGACCTTGCAGCCCGGTCGCGACAGACCGGAGGGCTGCCATGCTGTCCCTTCTCATTGTCGTTGTCGTTCTTTGCGCGGCCATCCTGGGGCTGCTGCTGTTTCTGACATTTCGCCGACGCGATGATGAAAACGGCGGGCATGCGCTGGACGCGCGTTTTTCAGGAGTAACGGAGTCCTTGAGGCGCCTGGAGCAGGCCTCGCAGGAAGGTGCGGCCCAGGCCCGCAGGGAGGCGAATGAGAATGCCGGCGCATTGCGCGAGGAGCTGTCGCGCCGCATCGAGGCCAATCACCTGGCCGCGAGCACCCGTGCCGACGAGGCCCGGCGTGAGGCGCGGGAACAGATGGAGGCTGTGCGGCAGTCCGTCGACACGCGGTTGAGGGAGTCGGCGGAACGCACGGAGGGAAGCGTCGTCCGGCTGCGCGCGGAGCTGACCGATGCATTTTCGATCGCGCGGAATGAAACGCGGCAGCTCATCACCACGTTCCAGACGACCGTGAAGGATGCACTGGCCGACTCGCGCACCCACCAGGGCGCGGAGCTTGCGGGATTTTCCCAGCGCCTGCGGGATTTGAACACGGCGGTGACGGATCAACTGGACAAGGTCCGGCAGACGCTGGACCAGCGTCTGACCGAACTGCAGACGCAGAACGCGGCGAAGCTGGATGAGATGAGGCAGACGGTCGACCAGCGGTTGCAGGCGACGCTCGAGCAGCGGCTGGGCGACTCGTTCAAGGTCGTGAGCGAGAGCCTTGAGAAGGTCACGCGGAGCCTCGGCGAGATGCAGCAGATCGCCTCGGGCGTGGGCGATCTCAAGCGGGTGCTGACGAATGTGAAGACCCGCGGCACCTGGAGCGAGGTCCAGCTTTCCGCCCTGCTTGAGCAGGTGCTGACCACGGAGCAGTTCGCGGCCAACATCGCGCCCAATCCCGCATCGGGCGAACGGGTGGAGTTTGCGATCAAGCTGCCGGGACGCGACCAGCCGGACAAACCGGTCTGGCTTCCGATCGATGCGAAGTTTCCGGTGGAGGACTATCAGCGGCTCGTTGATGCGGCGGATCGTGCGGATGCGCAGGCCGTGCTTGAGGCGGGCAATGCTCTCGAAGCGCGAATCCGCAGTTCGGCGCGCGACATCTCGACCAAGTACGTGGCGCCGCCGCACACGACCGACTTCGGCATTCTCTACCTCCCCACGGAAGGCCTGTATGCAGAAGCGCTGCGACGTCCGGGGCTGGCGGAGGCGCTGCAGCGTGAGCACCGGATTGTCATTGCGGGCCCGACGACTCTGGCCGCGCTGCTCAACAGCCTGCAGATGGGATTCCGCACGCTCGCGATCCAGCAGAGATCCAGCGAAGTGTGGCTGGTCCTCGGAGCAGTCAAAACCGAGTTCGGAAAATTTGCCGAGATACTCGCGAAAGTTAAGAAGAAGCTTGATGAAGCGAGCACGCACATGGAGCAGACGGGGGTGCGCTCTCGAGCGATCGAGCGCAAACTGCGCAGTGTGGAGACCCTCCCGGCCGAGGATGCCGCGCGACTGCTGCCCCGTCTGGACACCGACCCAGCGGTTGATGAGGCGGCGGAATAAAGGGGCGCATCTGTCGTGAGCTTTCGATTTGTGGCATCAATCCTCGCGGTCCTCGTCCTTGTGACGGTTGGTCCCTTTTGTTTGCAGGGGCAGGCCGAATCGGCGACGGTGAGCAGCCTGATACCTCCGCGTGCGCCAGTCGCGCCGGGGGCATCGGTTGAAATTGACTGGGTTGCTCTCAATCCATCCGCGGAGGAGATTGCGTTCAAGCTGCCTCATGAAATCTCCGCCCGCTTGATTGCGGGGAATGAATCCTGGCCGGTGCGACTGGCATCGACGCAACTGACGCCGGCGACAATTCCACCAGGCGGATTCGCGTCAAAGGCCTATGCGTTGGCGCTCCCCTCCGGAGCCAAAGGCAGGGTCATTCTCGAAGTTCCTGATGTCGATGGAGGTGACGCAATCCAGGCGGTGATCGTCATCAGGGAGGATGGCGTCACGGCACCGCCAAAAACTTCCATTCCCCTGACAAATTTTGCGGTGAAGAAGCCGGCCGCCTCGGCGATCGAACGCAGCTTTGCGGGGCGGCTGAGCGCCCATGAGGGAATCTATTTTGTCTATGGTACGAAGAAGCCTGCGGCGAAGTTCCAGTTCAGCTTCAAGTATCGACTGCTGGGAGTTGAGCATGATGGCGTGCCCCGGACGCTGCAGTTCGCCTACACGCAGCGTTCGCTGTGGGACATCACTGGGCCGTCGAGTCCGTTTTTTGACACCAGCTACATGCCGGAGCTGATGATTGAATCGCTTGCACCGATGCCGACAACGCCCTCGGATCGTTTCATCTGGCTCGGCTATCAGGCGGGCTACAAGCATGAATCGAACGGACGCGACGGCCCGCTGTCGCGAAGCCTGAACACCCTGAACCTGCGCACCGCCTTTGTGGTCGGCAATCCCGATGGGTGGCGCATGATTGTGATCCCTGAGATTTTCGGCTATGTCTTCGATCTGGACAACAACCCGGACATCGCGGACTACCGGGGATACGGACTATTGCGCATGATCGTCGGAAAAAATGACGGGCCCGCACTGATGTTCTCGGGTCGCGCGGGCAAGGACTTCGATCATTTCACCTGGCAGCTCGATCTGACAGTGCCGTTTCGCACGCGCCTCCTCGAATTCGAATCGTATCTGCTGCTTCAATACTTCAACGGCTTCGGCGAAAGCCTGCGGACCTATCGGTTGAAATCTGACGAGGCCCGGCTCGGAATCTCCTTTGTGCGCTGATGGCGCTTGTGTCTGGGCGACTCCAGTCACCCCGCTTTCCTCCGTCGTCCAGTCTTCGGGCTTGGCCTGCCGGATTCAATTCCCTTGAATGCCTGCTTCCGTTTCCATCCACGCAAGTTCAATCAATTCAACTCCGCATCCCATGAGATTTGGCCTGAACACATTCCTGTACACTTCACCCTTCACGACTGCGAGCACGCCCTTGTTCAAGAAGTTCAAGGCGTGGGGATTTGAAACCGTTGAGATTCCGATCGAGGATCCCAGTCACATCGACACCACCAAGGTACGAGCCGCGGCCGAACGGGCCGGCATCGCCATTGGCAGCGTTTGCGCGGCGATGGGCCCCGGACGCGATTTTCGCGGCACGGCAGCGGAGCAGCGCACGGCCATGCAGTACTGCAAGGCGCTCATCAACCAGGCTGCCGAGCTCGGGTGCCCGTCGCTTATCGGGCCCGTTTACTCGGTCGTTGGAAAGGCCGACGCGGTTCCGCCGGATCGCCAGAAGAAGGAGTGGGCGCTGGTGGTGAAGCACCTGAAAACCCTCGCCAGACACGCGGAGTCCAAGGGTGTGACGATCTGCATCGAGGCGCTCAACCGGTTCGAGACGGACTTCCTCAACACCTGTGAACAGGGGCTGAAGCTGGTTCGCGCGGTGAATTCGCCCGCGGTCAAGCTTCACCTCGACACGTTTCACATGAACATCGAGGAAAAGAACCAGGCCGCGGCCATTCGCAGGGCCGGCAAACTGCTTGGCCATTTTCATGCGTGCGGAAGCGACCGCGGCACGCCGGGAGGCGATCACATTGACTGGCCGTCGATCGTGAAGGCGCTGAAGGCGATCGGCTACAAGGGCGATGTCGTCATCGAATCCTTCACCACGGACGTGAAGGTGATCGCGCGCGCCGCCGCCATCTGGAGGAAGATCGAGCCGAGGCGCGACGACATAGCGGTCGGCGGACTGAAGTTCCTGCGCAAGGCGTTCAAGTAGCCGCTGCCTGGCGCGGCTTGCGGGCCGTGATGACGCTGCGGTCCGCGACGGTTTCCCTGAATTTCAGTTCCTGGAAGCCGGCGTCGCGCAGAAGCGTCTCCAGCTCGCTGACCGAGTAGCATTTTCCCTCGGTCACGCTCATGAGCACGGCCGAGTATTCCGCCACCGCCAGCGGTCCGGTCTTCGCCGCGTTGATGTGCGCATCATGGATCATGAGCATGCCGCCGGGAGGCAGGGCTGCGAAGGATTTCCCGAGAAGCGTGCGCACCTTGTCAAAATCCCAGTCGTGAAGCACGTTCGAGAAGAGATGCAGATCATGACCGCCGGGCAGCGGATCTGCGAACATGTCTCCCGCTGCGACAGCCACGCGGTCGCCATAACCGCGTTTGGCGATCATGGTGTGCGCGATCTGATCGACGGGGGCGCGTTCAAACACGGTGGCTGATAGCTGTGCATGATGCGCGGTGAGGATGCAGGCGTAGATTCCCGATCCGCCGGCGATGTCCAGCAGCCGCGTGAGCCCGCTGGTGTCGACGGCGCGCGCCAGTCCGAGGCCCAGGTACCGGCCGCGGCAGTCCATCGCGGCGGTGAACTGCGTGGCAAAGGCCTCCGTCAGCATGGCCTCGCTCCACTCCTTCTCGTTCGCGTAGCTCCCCCAGTTGGCGGGTTTGCCCGTGCGCAGGATGTTCACGAAATCCCTGACAACGGGTCTTTCCTTGAGCGAGGCGTAGTAGGGCCCGAGGTACCAGGGGGAGGTGCGCGCGAGGTGCTCGCGCGCCGTGGCGGTGGTTTCATAGAAACCCTCTGATGAGCGTGTCAGCCAGCCGTTCGCAGTGAAGAGTGTGAGCATCACGTCGGCGGGTCGCTCCGTGATGCCGAGTTCGCCGCACAAAGTCGGCAGATCGGAGGGATATTCCGTCAGCCAGGTGAAAAGGTCGAACTCCGTCAGGGCGGCGATGACGAGATCGCCGGCGTAGAGTCCGTCGCGATAGCGATAGACTGCGATCGGGTCGGTCTGCGGGGAACGCGTGAAGTCGATGCGTGGCTCCATGAGAATATCGAAAATCCTGCTGAACGGTTTCTGTTTCAGCGATGAGGTGGCGTCAGCCAGCCCTTTTGTCGCAGCCATGCCTCGGCGCGAGCCGGCCAGTCGGCGGATGGAAGCCCCGACTTGTGCATGCCGAAACCGTGGCCGCCGTCGGCGAATATGTGCAGTTCGGCGGGGCGGTTGGCGCGCTTGTATTCCAGGTAGAGCAGCGCGCTGGCAGAGGAACTCGTTGCGCCGCTGTCGTTGTTCGCATGGACGAGGAAAATGGGAGGCGCCTGTTCGGTCACTTTTAGTCCCGGCTTGAGGTGAAAGGTGTCCTGCGCCGTGACGAGGTAGGCGGGATAGATGGGCAGGAGAAAATCCGGGATCACGTCATCGACATCCAGGGCGTTGTCGGACGTGTAGGTGCGGGGTTGAGGGTTGAGCGCGAGCTCGATGATGAGATGTCCGCCCGCGGAGAATCCCAGGGCTCCAACGTGGTCGGGGCGGAATCCCCAGGCGGCGGCATTGTGACGCATCCATCCCATCGCGCGCTGAGCGTCCTGCAGCGGCCATTTTTCAGGATGATCGGGATCGCGACGAGGCACCCGGTATTTGACGAGCCCGGCGGTGACGCCGATGGAATTGAGCCATTCGCAGACCTGCACGCCCTCGTGATCGAAGGCGAGTTGGTTGTAGGCGCCTCCCGGGAAGACCAGGATGGCGGTGCCATTGGGTTTTGCCGGGCGGTACAAAGTGAGCGTTGGGACGGATACGTCGGTGACGCGGCGCAGGTTGTCGCGTGGTGATGCGCTTGTGCTTTCCCGCCTGGCAACGAATCCGACCGGCTCCGGTGCGCCCTTTGGCCAGAGGATGAACGTTTCGGGAGCGGGTGCTGCGGAGAGGGTCATCATGAAGAATGCTGAACAAAGGACGGAAAGACGGACCAGCATGCGGTCAACGTAGATGATGCGGGGTTCCATGCGAGCGTTTGTTCGGTATTGCACGATTCCGGGTTTGCGACGACGCGGAGCGCTTGATTGGCTGATGTACACCCATGACACGGATATTTGACCCTTTGCCTCGCGTTTCCCTCGTGATCCTGTCGGCGCTGCTGGCGGGTTCGTCCCAGGCGGCCAGCACCGGACAGGCCTTCTATGGCGATTCTCCGGACGACTTGCACGCTTGGGCCGTGCACGACCGCAATCGTGTCCAGCCGCCTCGTGTGGAGCCGGGCGCGTCCAGCACGCAGCAGACTCCGGGAAAGCCGCCGTCGGACGCCGTCGTGCTGCTTGACGGAACGGAGGATTCGCTGGCGAACTGGATTTCCGACAAGCCCGAAGGTGGCCCGATCAAGTGGGCGCTGAAGGATGGCGCGCTGGAGGTTGTACCGAAGACAGGCTACATCCGCACCCGCGTGGAGTTTGGGGATGTGCAGTTGCACGTTGAGTGGGCCTCTCCGACGGTGATCAAGGGAGAGAGTCAGGGGCGGGGCAACAGCGGCATATTTCTCCATGGGCTGGTTGAAGTCCAGGTGCTGGACAACAACAACAACCCAACCTACGCGGACGGCTTTGCGACCGCGGTGTATGGCGTGAATCCACCGATGGCGAATGCCTTGCGACCCACGGGGCAGTTTCAGTCCATCGACATTGTTTTCCGCCGCCCCATATATGTCGGCGACCACATGGTGGATCCCGGATACGTGACTGTTTTCTGCAATGGCGTGCTTGTGCAGGATCACACGCCGCTGGAAGGTCCGACTGGGCACATCAAGCGCACGGTATCAAAGCCATTTCCCGAAAAGGCTCCGCTGAGGCTGCAGGACCACGGTGATCTTGTGCGCTACCGCAACATCTGGATCCGCGAACTGCCGCCGCGGGCGCAGGCGGGTGCGACGGACTTTGCCTATGAAGCCGTAAAGACGAAGAAGAAGCGCGCGGAGATCGCAGCCATGATCCGCAGCGATGGCATCAGGCTGGCGGCGGGTTCAAATGCGCGGATGCTGCGCCTCGCCGAATCGCTGGTCTATGCTCCCGATGCGGCGACGCAGAAGGAGGTTGAGGCGCAGGCGGCCGTGTACGCGAAGTCGATCGCGGGCCTTTCGGGTGAGGCGCTTGAGGCGAGAAAGGATGAGGTCAAGGGTGTGCTCAAGGCGCTGCAGTATCTCGCAAAGGACTCGATCATCGCCGCAAATTTTGAGCCCAAGGTGACGCTGGAAAAGGTGTCGCTCGCCGCAGGCTGGGATGAAGCGAAGAAGCAGTGACCGCGAAAAG
Source organism: Opitutaceae bacterium (assembly GCA_015075305.1). Taxonomy (NCBI): domain Bacteria; kingdom Pseudomonadati; phylum Verrucomicrobiota; class Opitutia; order Opitutales; family Opitutaceae; species Opitutaceae bacterium. The sequence goes on from JABTUS010000010.1 coordinate 145,646, forward strand.
CCGGGCCTGACGCCACGGAATCGAACCCTTTGACCACGGATGGCACAGACTGCGCGGAATCGGATTGGTCGACCGCAAATGGCCCGAATTGCCCGGATAGGAGGCAAGGGACGTGGTTTTTGGGACGTGTTGAAAATGACCGGCTCAATAGAGTGGAGGGGCACGCTTTGTCGTGCCTTGGGGATGTGCATCGCGGTACTGCGCCAGATGATTCGCTTCCAGTAAACCAGAGAGGAACCACTGACGCCAGGCATTGCGGAAAAGAACGGCCCAACCGCGGGTTGCACAGATTGTCCGGATGGGAGGCAGCGGAAGTGGTTTTGCGATGTGCCGATTGGGAATGACCGGCGCTGAAAAGTGGAGGAGCGCGCTCCGCCGCTCTCTGGAGGCTTCAAGGAAGTTTCATGGTAAGGACTGACCCTTTATGTCTCCCCTCCAATGTTTCAAGCGGCCGGGGCAAAGGGGGATTGCTGAAAGAAGACGCGCACCCGACGCCGACCTTGGCGATGCCATGCACCGGGTGTCTATCTGCCAAGGACGCGGGGAATCGACCGCGAGTCCATCTTGCGCAGCATGTTGTGCCGCCGGCCTTTGACGGCACGCGTTGCCGTGGAAAATTTCCACCTGCTGTGTGGACTTTGCAACGTCCGCGATGCGCCTCAAGCGTGGGCCTGCGGAGCCATTGGTTTCGAAATCCACGCTATACGAATATCAGATACTATCTGTTTGACGAATAGACGAAAGGCGTCATGCTGGTCACCGCATGATCAGGAACTTTGCCGATCCGGAGGCTGAAAAACTCTGGCGCGGCATTCGCTCCCGCCGACTTCCACCTGATGTGCAGCGCCGCGCTCTCATCAAACTCCAGTTGATCGATGCGGCGGTTGAACTCGCCTTCCTCCGCCTGCCGCCGGGCAACCGACTGGAGCCTCTGAAAGGCGGCCGTGCCGGTCAGCACAGCATTCGCATCAATGACCAATGGCGCATTTGTTTCACATGGAATGGAACCGACGCGGAGCAGGTCGAAATCACGGACTATCATTAATCCAATCCGGCAAACAAACATGAGCACAAAAATTCCCCACACACATCCGGGCATCATCCTGCGGGAGGAGTTCTTCGAGCCGATGGGCATCACGCAACTGGCGGCAGCCAAGGCCACGGGGATACCGCAGAGCCGCCTTAGCGAGATCCTGGCCGGCCGCCGGTCCATCACGGCTGACACGGCGGCAAGGCTTGGCCGCTTCTTTGGCGTGGATCCCAGGAATTGGCTGAACCTGCAGGCAGCCTACGATCTCTGGAAGTTTGCATTCGACCACCGTCAGGAGCTGGCGCGGATCAAGCAGGTGGCCTGACGGCCATGTGCGAGTCTCTCGGGACAGGAAGGACCATATTCCGGTATGAGGGTGGGAGTGGATTGAAGTGGTCCTGCTGAAAGTTGTCGCCTGAAAGCTGGATTCTTCGCCCCGGCAGGCCGGCGGTTTGGCGGGTGGAGCATGGCGGGAGGGACAGGGCTGACCTATGGCGCGAGCAGGGCCAGCGCCTGGCGTCCGAATCGGCGGTGCACGCGGAAATCCTCGGCATCGGTCGTCAAGATCGTGTGCTTTCGGTGCAGCTCCGACAGACGGACCAGGCACGCATCGGCGTAGTCCATTCGCTGTCCATATCGGGAAAGCAGCGTCCGCACGGCCGGCGACTCCTCCGGCAGCACGGGAACAATGCGCAGAATGCCGCGTTCAATCATGAGAAAAATCGTCTCGCGCGCATTGGGCGCGGAGCGCAGCAGGAAACAGGTTTCCGACACAACGGCATCGCAGGTGAGTGCCGGCTGGCAAATGTCCGCAAACGCCGCCGCCGCCCAGGCGTGCCATTGATCGTCCCTGTCCAACGCCCCGACCAGCACTCCCGTGTCGAGAATGGCGTCAATCACGCCCGTATCCAGCCAGCGACTTCTTTTTCTGCCCGCCCCGCACGGAGCCAATCAGGTCCTTCAGGGCGTCAGCCATGCTCACCGGCTTTGACTCCTCCGTCCGAAACACAAAGTCATTGCCGGCTCGATCGCGCACACGCACTTCCTTCCCCGCAAGCGCGGCGCGGCGGTAGTTGGGAAACCTGCGCGTAAACTCCCGGGTGCTGACTGGCATGATGGATACACTTGACTGTCATGCATGTCTGTCAAGCCGATGCTGGTTCAAACCTGCACGCCTCACGTGCCCGCTTTGCACCCGCCCTTCGGGCTGTGCGCCGCAGTGACTCATTGCCCATTGGCATTTCCCACGGCCGGAGGTGGGCGTCCTTTTCACTCGCAGGCGCGCCTTCTTTTTTGCAAGATGACCGTTTGATCATTTCTCCATGAAGCACTTCCTCAAAGAGACTGACTTCACTTTGCCTGAGGCGGCGGAAGTCTTTGCCCTGGCCCGGGAACTCAAGGCGACGCGCGGGCGTCGGGCGACTCCTGTGCTTGCCGGTCAGACCTGGGCGATGATCTTCTCCAAATCGTCCACGCGCACACGGGTCTCCTTTGAGGTGGGCATTCATGAGCTCGGCGGCAATCCGCTTTTCCTCAACCGGAACGACATTCAACTGGGTCGGGGCGAAACCATCGAGGACACGGCGCGCGTGCTGTCGCGGTTTGTGCACGGCCTGATTGTCCGCACCTTCGACCACGGCGAGGTCGAGCGTCTCGCGGCGGCGGGCTCCATTCCGGTCATCAATGCGCTCACGGATTTCCTGCATCCCTGCCAGATCTATACGGACGCCTTCACGGTGGCGGAGCGCTGGAGCGGCGGGACGGGCGGTGACTTGCTTGCCTCGCTGCGGGGTCGGAAGATTGCGTTTCTTGGGGACACCGCCTGCAACATGGCGTATTCCTGGGTGCTTGGCGCGAATCTGTTTGGCATGAAGATTTCCCTGGGGGGACCCGAAGCGTTCAGACCGACAAAGGAATTCGACGCCTTTCTCGCCCGCGAAGGATTCGCCGGCGGGTACAGGTTCACCGCCGATCCATTCGAGGCGGTGAAGGGTGCGGACATTGTCTATACGGACGTCTGGGTCAGCATGGGCAAGGAGGAGGAGTCGCGGCAGCGGCTGAAGACGTTGTCGCCCTATCAGGTGACAGCCCGGCTGTTTGCTGCGGCGCGGCCCGACGCCTGGTTCCTGCACTGTCTGCCCGCGCATGCCGGCGAGGAAGTGACGCAGGAGGTTCTCGACAACCCGCGCAGCGTCATATTCGACCAGGCGGAGAACCGCCTCCATGTCCAGAAGGCCATTCTCGCCCAGCTCGCGAAGGCGAGGGGCGGGTCCTGAACCGCGGGTGCCGCTCCAACGTCCACCCTTCACCCCCTTTTTTATTTTGCGCGGATCGCCCGCGCTTCACACAACGAAAGCTCCATGAAAATCGTTCTAGCCTACTCGGGCGGCCTCGATACGTCCGTCATCGTCAAATGGCTCAAGGAAACCTACGACGCTGAGATCGTCACCTTCGCGGCCGACATCGGCCAGGAGGAGGAGCTGAAAGGGCTCCCGCAGAAGGCGCGAAAGACGGGTGCCTCCAAGCACTACACGCTCGATCTCGTCGAGGAGTTTGCCCGCGACTTCATCTATCCGATGATCCGTGCGAACGCTGTGTACGAAGGCCAGTACTATCTTGGCACTTCGATTGCGCGGCCGCTGATCGCCAAGGCACAGATCGACATCGCGAAGAAGGAAAAGGCGGACACCGTCGCCCACGGGGCCACCGGCAAGGGCAATGACCAGTGCCGGTTCGAGCTGACCTACATGGCCCTCGCGCCATCGCTCCAGATTCTGGCTCCTTGGAAGATCGACACATTCCGCGAGGAGTTTCCGGGGCGCGCGGAAATGATCGCCTACTGTCAGAAACACCGGATTCCCGTCGAGGCATCGCTCAAAAAGCCCTACTCGATGGACCGCAACCTCCTCCACATTTCCTATGAGGCGGGCATCCTCGAGGATCCCTGGTTCGATCCGACGGCGCCCGGGAACAGGGAGATGTTCAAGCTTTCGGTATCACCGGAAGAGGCACCCAACAAGGCGGAGGAAATTGAGCTGGAGTTCGTCAAGGGCGACTGCGTGGCGGTGAATGGGAAAAAGCTGAGCCCTGCTGGCGTGCTGCGCACACTGAACAAGCTTGGAGGCAGGCACGGCATCGGACGCGTCGACCTGGTAGAAAATCGTTTTGTCGGCATGAAGTCGCGCGGCGTGTACGAGACGCCGGGCGGCACCATTCTCATGCAGGCCCATCGTCAGATCGAGAGCCTGACGCTTGACCGCGAGGTGCAGCACCTGCGCGATTCGCTGATTCCGAAGTATGCGGAGCTGGTTTACTATGGGTTCTGGTTCGCCCCGGAACGCGAGGCGCTTCAGGCGCTCGTCGATGAGAGCCAGAAGTACGTCAGCGGCACGGTCCGCCTGAAGCTTTACAAGGGCAACATCATCACCACCGGCCGCAAATCGAAGTACTCCCTCTACGATCCGCACATCGCGTCAATGGAGGGGGTGAAGAGCTGGTACAATCAGAGCGACGCCACCGGGTTCATTCGCCTGAACGGTCTTCGGCTGCGTGCGCGCAACATAGCGCAAGGCGGCCCGAAGGTCTGAGTGCCGCCAGACTGAGCATCAAAAAGCCCCGGCCGCCGCTTTTGCGACGCCGGGGCTTTGTGCGGAAGAAAGAAGGAGCCGGGAGACTATTCTTTCCCGCTCACGTAGAGATAAACGATGGCGGCCACAACGCCGCCTGCCAGGTCTGCGCCGACATAGACGGCGAGCTGTGCTGACTTCACCAGGCCCATCATCACCACGCCGAGGCCGACCGCGGGATTGAAGGCGCCGCCGGAAATGCCTCCGACAGCAACCGCACCCACGAGAACCGTGAAGCCGATCGCGAGGCCATAGAACGAATTGCCGCTGGTTCCCTTGGACGTCGCGGTGTTCAGCACCACCCACACGAGGGCAAACGTGAACAGAAACTCCACGACCAGCGAGGGCATCAGCTCAAATCCCGCCGCTGCAGCGGTGGGTTTTCCCAGGACGAACGTCGTCACCCAGGCGGCGACGGCACCGCCGGCGAGCTGTGCGATCCAATAAGGCAGCAGATCGCTCATGGGCATCTTGCCGCGGATCAGGACTCCAAGTGAAACGGCAGGATTGTAATGGCCGCCGGAAACGTGGCCACCGGCAAAAACCGCGATCATCAGGGCGGAGCCGATTGCCAGAGGCGCGAGCACGCTGCCATTGCGCACGGCGAAACCAACGGTGAGGACGAGGATGAACGTACCGATGAACTCAACGAGATATTTTTTCATGGAATGAGCTGGAGGATTGTGAGGGGCGGCGAGATTGGTTCGATTGGCTTGAGACGGCAAGCCTCCAGCCCGGGGCCACGCGGGCTCAAACTGCGGCGACCGAGAATGACCGATGGCCCGCCGCGGTTGCGTTGCGGGGGTTTTTGGACTCATGCTCATCCTGCTCATGGCGCTCACAAAGGCTGAACTGACCCACCTGAGATCCCTCCGGGAGAAGAAACACCGCGAGGAACTGGGGCTGTTCGTTGTCGAGGGTGAGAAGGTTGTGCACGAACTGGTTTCGGCCGGCTATCCGCTGGTCGGCATTTATGCGCTGGAGATTGAGGCGTTCGACTCGGGGGCGATTCCCGTGCACCGGGTCACGGACGGGGAGATGAGGCGCATCAGCCACTTTCCGACGCCGTCTTGCGTGCTTGCGGTTGGGGAACTTCGCCGGGTCGAATTGACGGAAGGGGAACTGATGTCCGGCCTGACGCTTGCACTCGACGGCATCCAGGACGCCGGGAATGTGGGCACCCTGATTCGCATTGCCGATTGGTTCGGCTTTGATCGCGTCCTGCTTTCGCCGGAGTGCGCGGATCTCTTTTCGCAGAAAGTCATCAATGCCAGCATGGGTTCTTTCAGCCGCGTGCGGTGCATCGTGGCCGACCTCGCCAGGGAATTGGAAACGGTCGTCCGGAAAGGGAGAGTCCCCGTTTATGGCTGCGACCTGCAGGGCACTCCCGTTGATGCGATGCAGTCTGCCAAGACTGCCATTGTTGTTGTGGGCAGCGAGGGCGGGGGATTGAGTCGGGCGGTGGCGGACTGCGTGACCGAGCGCGTCACGATACCTCGATACGGCGCGGCGGAATCACTCAATGCTGCGGTGGCGGCCGGAATTGTCTGCGCCCAGTTGAGGATGGGAGCGGGCTAGCGTCTGGGCGCAACTTCATCGGAGGGGCCGCGCGCCATGCAGGTGCTTTTCATCGCGACTATTGATTAGCCATTTCTTTCAAGACGCTCATGATGAGTGGTCTTATGGCCGCCGTGACTCAGCCCAGCTCAGGACCGATGCGCGATTTCGCGACCGTTTTCGGCAAACTGCGACCTCACATGACCGCGCTGGACGGGTTCCTGCGTGAGCAGATCGCGGCTTTTGAACCCGAAATTCGCGGCATGGCGGACTACTGCATCGACACCTCCGGAAAGCGCATTCGCCCGGCTCTGGTTTTCCTGAGCGGATGGAATGACCGGAACGCTGTGCAACCCGAGCTGGTGCGGGTGGCGGCGGTGGTTGAGCTCGTGCACCTGGCCACGCTGGTGCACGACGACATCATGGATGAGGCGGACCTCAGGCGGGGCCGCCGCACAGCCACGCGTGAATACGGACCGGAAGCCGCGGTGCTGCTCGGCGACGCCCTTTTCGCCCACGCCCTTCACCTGGCATCTCTGTTTCCGACACCGGCCGTCTGCCGGGCCGTATCCGATTCGACGCGAAAGGTCTGTGCAGGAGAAATCATTCAGACCCTCCGCCGTCGTGACGTGAATGTGACGCTGAACGACTACCATCGCGTCATTGATCTCAAGACCGCGGAACTCTTTCGCGTTTCCTGTGCCCTGGGCAGCGAGTTGGCGGGTTATTCGCCAGGATTTGTGTCGGCGGCGGCCACTTTCGGCAGGCAGTTGGGTGTCGCCTACCAGATCTACGACGACCTTGCGGATTTCTTCGGGCATGAGAAGAAGATCGGCAAGACATTGGGAACCGATCTGCACAGCGGGAAGGTGACGCTTCCGCTGCTGCTGCTGCTGCAGACGATGGATTCCGGCGAGCGCGAGGAGCTGCTCTCGGAGATTCGCGGCGAGCGGCCTGCACGGCCGGGCCATTGGATCGCAGGGATGGAGGAAAAAGGGGTGTTCGAACGGGTTGGGGCCGATATTGAAAGCGAGCTGGTTGCGGGCGATGATGCGCTTGCCCCGTTTGCAGCCATGGCGCCAACCAAGGGCCTGCGGCAGTTGAGCGATGTCCTTCGCGATCAGGTTGCGGTACTTCGAGGTGGAATTGCAGCGAACTGATGGTTGGTCGCATGGGAGTGAAATGCAGGTTGACCGTCAGATTTCTCGTTTCGTCCACCTCGTGAAATTCCATTTGCGCCCGCACGCTCCTTTCGCATGCTTGCCGCCATGAACCCCGTTGCGAAAGCTCTGAACAAGACGCTTGTTGCGTCCCCTGAGCGGCAGCAGGAGGCGGATTCCGACTGGGCGGTTGTGCAGCGGGTGCAGGCGGGGAATGTTGCGGATTTCGATGGTCTGATCCGCAAGTATCGCGAGCGGGTGTATGCGATCGTCTACAATATGACGTCAAACCGTGAGGACGCGGCCGACTTGACGCAGGACGCCTTTATCAAGGCGTTTCAATCGATCCATCGCTTCCAGGGGCAGTCGTCCTTCTTTACCTGGCTCTACCGGATTGCGGTCAACGGCACGCTATCGCATCTCCGTAGAAACAAACTGCGCACGTTCTTCAGTTTTGAGAAAATTCATGATGAAGAGAAAAGTCATGAAATCATTTCGCAACTGACGGACAAGACAGGCGGTGATCGCGAATTGTTTGTAAAGGAACTTCAGGAAAAATTGAACGAGGCTCTTCAGAAACTGTCTATCAAGCATCGTACAGTGGTCACCTTGTTTGAAATCGACGGTTTGAGTCATGAGGATATCGCCGATGTGATGGATTGCTCGGTGGGCACGGTGCGTTCCCGTCTTCATTACGCCAAACAACTTCTTCAATCTGAATTGCAGGCATACGTTCGTTCCTAATGGCAGATCATCCGGAAAATAGAAAAGTCAGTTTGGAAGAGGTATTGCGGCTCAAGCGCTTCGAGCGTCCGGAGCCGATGTTTTGGGACCGCTTCGACAAGGACCTCCGTGAGAAGCAGCTCGCTGCGATCATGGTGAAGCGGCCTTGGTGGCAAATGGATTTCGGGCGGATGATGGCGGGTGTGGCGCGGGCACGAGTGCCTGTCGGCGCAGCGGCTGTCCTTGCACTCACATTTCTCGCCGTGCGCGAGCATCGTCAGCCCGCTCAATCGGGCCAGGAGCGGTCTACGCCGGAGGAAGTGATTGCATCAATAGCGAATTCACAGGAACTGGACGGAGTGGCCGGGGATGGCAGTGGAGCCGCTGGCTCGCTGGCTCTGGCGGCGGTTGCGGCCGAATCGACCAATGCGCTCGCCCCCTCGACGGATTCCACGACGCCCTCATCGGTGCACGAGGTTTCTCCCTCCTACGTGGCAAGGAGCGAGGAGCCCAATGCGCGTACAACGCCATCAAAGGCCGGATCCCCGAATCCATGGCTTGGAAGTTCAATTGATCTGACCAATGCACGGCTGGTTTCCGGGGATGCCCGCTCCTTTACGCCAACGCTCGAGGAATTGCGTGATACGACCCTTGAAACGGTGCCGCAGTTGCGCGGCCGCGGACTTCAGGTTGCGACGATCATGAGGGATTCCGCGGCGAGTGAGGAGCCTTTGGCCAAGCTGGCGGGTCCGGCCAATTCCCAGCGCGCGCGCCTGGCGAGCTATGTTGCGGCTGCTTTCAAGTCGGAGGGTGATCGTTCTGAAAACTCCGATCACCGGGCGCGCGAGCGTGCCATCAGCCGGCTGAGCAATGAGGAACTTTATTCGAGCGTAAGTCGGATCGGCCTGGCGGCGGGCGGCGGCCTGCGATTGACCTTCTGACAAGGCTCCCCGCGCGGGAAAACCAAGACCCCGCGCGGCGCGGATCGCATCTTCAATGGAGGGGCACGCTTTGTCGTGACCAGGGAATGGGTGTCGCCGTGCAACGCGGGGAGGAATGCGGTTTGGCGCTGGATGTGAAGATTGAGGATCTCGGGTGTGAGATCGATTTTTCAAACCGGTCACGACGGAGCGTGCCCCAGCAATCAAGGTCGAGGCAAGCCCTCCTCGGATTGGCTTTTGCGTTCTGGTGCTCTTCCTGTCAGTGTAGAGTATGAATACCCGCTTGGAACGCGATTCGATGGGTGAAATGCAGGTGCCGGCCGATGCCTTGTACGGCGCATCCACCCAGCGAGCCGTCCTCAATTTCCCCATCAGCCATCGCCCGCTTCCCGAGCGCTTCATTCGCGGCCTTGGCCTGGTGAAGCTGGCCGCCGCACAGGGCAATGAGGAACTGGGACTGCTCCCGCGCGAAAAGAGCCTGGTCATCCAGCAGGCGGCGCGCGAAGTGGCCGACGGGCGGCTGTATTCGCATTTTCCCGTGGATGTGTTTCAGACGGGTTCGGGTACCTCGACGAATACCAATGCCAACGAGGTGATCGCAAACCGGGCGAGTCAGTTGACCGGTAATCCGATTGGATCCAGGAAGCCGATTCACCCCAACGACGACGTCAATCTCGGCCAGTCCTCCAATGACGTGATCCCGACGACGCTGCACGTGAGCGTCGCCCTCGCGCTGAAGGAGCTGCTCCTGCCGGCGGTTGAGAGCCTCGCTGGCGCGCTTGAGCGAAAGTCGGCGGAGTTCACGAAGATAATGAAAATAGGCCGCACCCATCTCATGGATGCGACACCGATGACGCTGGGGCAGGAGTTTTCGGGTTATGCGCGGCAGGTCAGAAAAGGAGCGGTCCGTGTCAACTTGGCGATGGAAGCGCTGGCGGAACTCGCGATCGGCGGCACGGCCGTGGGCACGGGCATCAACCGGCATCCGGAGTTTCCTGGGAAAGTGTGCGCCGTGTTGAATCGCGAGACCGGGCTGAGTTTCCGGGAGGCGTCGAATCACTTTGAAGCCCAGGGCGCGCGGGACGATGCGGTCGAGGTGGCGGGCCACCTGGCCACGGTCGCGGCCGGCTTGACCAAGATTGCCAGTGACATCCGGCTGCTGGGCTCCGGCCCCCGCGCGGGAATCGGCGAGCTCAGGCTGCCGCCGACGCAGCCCGGAAGCTCGATCATGCCGGGGAAGGTCAATCCCGTGATGAGTGAAATGCTCATTCAAGTCTGCCACTATGTGCAGGGACTCACGCAGACGGTCGCGCTGTGTGGGCGCGACGGCCAGTTCGAGCTGAATGTCACCCTGCCGCTGATCGCTCATGCGCTCCATGAATCCATCGCCTGCCTTGCCCAGGGGGCCGCGGTGTTCGCCGAGCGCTGTGTGGCCGGGCTTGAGGCGGATGAGGAACGATGCCGCTCCCTCGTGGATCGGTCGCTGATGCTGGTGACTGCGTTGAATCCATATATTGGATACGATGTCGCTGCGAGTGTTGCCAAGGAGGCGCACGCCACGGGCCGGACCCTGCGGGAAATCGTGCTGGCGCGCGGTTTGCTCGATGAGGCCACGCTCGATCGCGCACTCGACCCGCGATCAATGACGAGTGCGCATGCGGACGGCCTGGCGGGACACCGCGCCTGATGCCGGTTGGAACGCCGCTGGCGTTCCAATTGAAATTTGAGGATCCCGGGTGCGAGATCGATTTCTCAAACCGGTCACGACGGAGCGTGCCCCTCCAAATGAGGAAAAGATTGCGTCCAACCTCCGCACGAGGGGCATGCTTCGTCATGCCCTGGGAACTTCATTTTTTCGCCGGCAGGCAGGCTCCGCAGCCGTTGACGAAGAAATCGTTGCCCTTGTCATCCACCAGCACGAACGCGGGGAAGTCCTCCACCTCGATTTTCCACACGGCCTCCATGCCGAGTTCGGGATATTCGAGCAACTCCACCTTCCGGATGTTCTCCTTTGCGAGGATTGCCGCCGGACCGCCGATGCTGCCGAGATAGAAGCCGCGATGCTTCTTGCAGGCCGCGGTCACAACTGGACTGCGATTGCCCTTGGCCAGCATCACCATGGAGCCGCCCAGGGATTGAAACTGATCAACATAACCGTCCATGCGCCCCGCCGTGGTCGGACCAAAAGAGCCCGACGCATAACCCTTGGGCGTCTTGGCCGGGCCCGCGTAGTAGACTGGATGGTTCTTGAAGTAGTCGGGAAGTCCGAGACCGGCATCGACGCGTTCCTTCAGCTTGGCGTGGGCGATGTCCCGGGCCACCACGAGCGGTCCTGTCAGGAGCACCCGCGTGGTCACGGGGTGGCGCGACAATTCGGCGAGAATCGCGGACATCGGTTGATTGAGATCAATGTGCACGGCGCGCTCGTCCTTGAGAAATCGCTGGTCAGTCGGAATGTACCGGCCGGGATTGGTCTCCAGTTTTTCAAGAAAAATGCCGTCCCTCGTGATGCGCGCCTTGATGTTCCGGTCCGCCGAGCAGGAGACGCCCATGCCGACAGGGCAGCTGGCGCCGTGCCGTGGCAGGCGGACAACACGGACATCGAGCGCGAAATATTTGCCGCCAAACTGAGCGCCGATCCCGCTCGCCTGGGCGATCGCGAGGATCTTCTTCTCCCATTCGAGATCGCGAAACGCGCGCCCCTCGCGGTTCCCTGTGGTCGGCAGAGCGTCATAGTACTTGGTTGACGCCAGCTTCACTGTCTTCAGGCAGGCTTCCGCGCTCGTGCCGCCGATGACGAAAACGAGGTGGTAGGGAGGGCAGGCGGCTGTTCCGAGATAGGAAAGCTTGTCGGTGACGAACTTCTCCAGCGACTTCGGATTGAGCAGGGCCTTGGTCTCCTGAAACAGGAATGTCTTGTTGGCTGAGCCGCCTCCCTTTGCGACGAAGAGGAATTCGTAGGCGGCGCCTTCGGTGGCGTAGATGTCAATCTGTGCTGGAAGATTGGTGCCGGTGTTCACCTCGTTCCACATGTCGAGGGGAGCGGTTTGCGAATAGCGCAGGTTTTCCTTCGTGTAGGTTTCGTAGATCCCCCTGGAGATCCATTCGGCATCATTCGCCCCCGTCCAGACCTGCTGACCCTTCTTTGCCACCACCGTGGCTGTACCGGTGTCCTGACAGAAGGGCAGGATGCCCTCGGCGGCGACCTCTGCGTTCTTCAGCAGCGTCAGCGCGACATAACGGTCGTTTGGTGACGCATCCGGATCGTCGAGAATCGCGGCGACCTGTTTCAGGTGCTTTGGTCGCAGAAGGAAGGACGTGTCCCTCATCGCGTGCTGCGCGATATACGCAAGTACCTCCGGTTCGATCTTGAGGATCTCCCGGCCCTCGAACGCAGTCGTGCTGACTCCCTCTGTCGAAAGGAGTCGATACTCGGTCTCGTCGGGTCCGAGGGGAAATGGGTCCTGATAGGAAAATGTGGGCGTGGACATGGGACAAGGTGTGCCGCAACAGCTCCGCGGAGACAAGCTGCACGGAATTGGGAGGAGGAAAACCCCGTGGTCCGGGCTTCCAGCCCGATTCAGAATACCTGCGGGCTGGAAGCCCGAGCCACGGGGCCGCCAGGCCGGTCAGACGATCTTCAACGCGGGCAGGTCCTGCCCGTCGACCAGGCCGACGGGGCGACCTTTCCTGTCGACGACGATCAGATCGTCGATCTTGTGCGCCTCAAACAGCCGCAGGGCGTCGACCCCGAGCGCAGTGTCAGGAATGGTCTTTGGCGTGCGTGTCATGAAGCTTGAAACCGGCTTCGAAAGGAAATCAGGCCCCGCGGTGAGAGCATTGCGCCGAAAATCCCCGTCGGTCAGGATTCCACTCAGCCTGCCCGATTTCCGGTCCACAAGTGCTATGGACCCGCTTTTCGCCTTTGTCATGGCGAGGATCGCGTCCTGAACGGTGACGGTGTCCAGTGCGACCGGCATGCGATCAGCGGTGCGCATGATGTCGCGCACGCGCAGCAGCAGGACGCGCCCGAGATTGCCAGCGGGATGATAGGCCGCAAAGTCGTCGCGGGTGAGTCCGCGGGATTCCAGCAGCACCATGGCAAGCGCGTCGCCCAGCGCCAGAGCCGCGGACGTGCTGGACGTGGGCGCAAGCGCGAGCGGGCAGGCCTCCCTGGGCACGCGATAGAGGAGGGCGTGGTCTGCGATGCGCGTGAGTTCGGAGTCCGGTCGCGACGTGAAGGCGACTATTGTCACGCCGAATCGCTTCAGCGGTGTGACGAGCCGGATGATTTCCTCAGACTGGCCGCTGTTGCTCAGCAGAAGCGCCAGGTCTCCCTCCTCCACGAGACCGAGATCACCATGCAGCGCCTGTGTCGCATCGAGGAAGCAGGATGAAACGCCGGTGCTGTTGAAAGTGCCACAGAGCTTTTGCGCGACATGGGCGGATTTGCCGATTCCGGAGAAGATGAGTTTTCTGCCTGCAGAAGATGCGGTTTGAATGGCATGGACGACCTCCACAAAGCCCTCGTCGAGTCCCCTGGCGGTTGCCTCGAGTGCGTTCATCTCAATCCGGATGCAGGCGCGTGCGCGCTGGAGGATGGTTTTTCGGGAGAGGGCCATTTCTCGTTTGTGTCGGGGGATGAAAAGCTGAAGGTAGCATCCTTGTCGATTCCCTCAATCTCATTCCCGTTCGATGACGCTTCGCATTCTTCTCATTGGCCTGGTCGCGCTGGGCGCCTTGCTCATCACCCCGGGATGCGATCCAGGCGAAAGAGCGGCGACGACAGCCGAGGTGGATGATCCCGGCTACAGGCGGGGCAAGGAACTGCTGCGTCAGGGGAGGAACCAGGAGGCGCTTGCGGCCTTTCTCAAGGTGATCGAAAAGCGCGGGGACGACGGCCCGGAATCCCACCTTGAGGCGGGATTGCTCTATCAGTTTCACATCAAGGATCCCATCTCGGCGATCTACCACTACAGGAAATACCGCGAGCTCAAGCCGAACTCGCCGCAGGCGGATCTCGTACGCCAGCGCATCGAGAGTGCAACGCGCGAGTTTGCGAGTACGCTCCCGGGAGATCCGCTGAACAATGCCGTAATCCCGCGGTATCAGGGGTTGGACCAGATTGAGCGGTATCAGCGCGAAAATGAGGCTTTGAAAGCGGAAGTCGCCACGTTGCGGGGTCAGCTGATGAACCGCCCGGCGCTGCCGCCGTTGACCCGGGATCAGGCTTTGGATTCGCCCGTGTCGCCCGTCACGCCAGCGGCTGCCACCCCCGCGGCGACTGTTGTCCTTGGGTCGGCGGCTGGGGCCTCTGAGTCAGGCACACAGCAGGGTTCCCGAGTTGCCTCCAGTTCGCAGGCTTCACCTTCACCCTCGGTGCCGACGCGTCCGTCTGAAACTTCCGCGGTGAGTCGAGGGCGCAGGCACGTGGTGGTCAAGGGCGACACGCTCTTCAATCTGGCACAGCGCTACTATGGCGATCGCTCGAAGTGGCGTGAGATTTACGCCGCGAACCGGCAGATCATGCGAAGTGAAAACGATCTTCGCGTCGGCATGGAAGTGACGATTCCCTGAGGCCGGTGGCCCGCTCAGCGTTGGTTGAGCCGGTCAAAATCCGCCGGCGTGTCGAGGTCGAATGCCAGTTCAGGCAGATTCACGGGAATAACGTGTCCGGCCGTTTGCGCGGTCGAGATGACATGACGGGCACCGGCATCGCCGCTGAGACTGGAGAGCGCCTCGAAATATGTGCGGCTGAAAAGCGCCGGTGAACCCAGGCGGCCCTGGTACTGCGCCGCAACAATGCGACCCTCCAGGGGAGACGGCGCCTTCTCCAGCAACTGGGCAACAGTTGAGCGTGTGAAGGCCGGCTGGTCACACAGGGCGACCACCGCGCCGTCGAGGCTGCGTGAAAACGACTGCAATGTCGCGATGCCAGCGCGCAGAGAGGAGGCCATGCCCTCGATCCATGCGGAATTTTCCGCGATCAACACGGGAAGGCGTGCGAGCTCGGCCCTGACCTCCGCTGCGGAGGAGCCCACAACGACAACGATGGGCCAGAGCGGTGAATCCATGGCTGCTGTGACCACGCGGACGATCATCGCCACGCCGTCGACGCGAAGCAGTTGCTTGGGCGTGCCCAGTCGGGTCGATGCCCCGGCCGCAAGTATGATGGCACCCATCTGTCTTGGCTCTCTCCGGCGCGGGGGAGTTTCACCAGTGCTCATTGGTGGATCGGAAGGGCGCGGTCGCGCAGCGGACGGGCGTCGCGTGCATTCCGGATCGCGAGGATTTCAGCGATGATCGCGACAGCGACCGCCTCCGGGGCGTCGCTGCCGAGGTCCAGTCCGACGGGGCCGTGCAGCCGGGCGCGTTGTGCCGAAGTAATCGGGCAGCCCTTGCTGGCAAGATCGCCCAGCAGGCGTTCCGCGCGTTTGCGCGGTCCGAGCAGACCGACGTAGAAGTAGGGCAGTGGCAGCACGGCTCCCAGCAGCGGCAGGTCATGGACGTAGTGGTGCGTCATGATCACCGCCGCTGAATCGCTGTCGGGCGCGAGCGTCTCGCTCGCGACGGCCGCCGGCATGACCGCCACCCGGTGCGCGAGCGGGAAGCGGGCCGCGGTGGCGAAGGCCGAGCGCGGATCCGCCACGGTGACCCGCCAGCCGAGCTGGCTGGCAAACTGCACCAGCGGCCGGGCATCGTCGCCCGCGCCGAGCACATGCAGCGCAACCGGTGACCGTATCGACTGATCGAATACATCGGCCAGCGGGGCGTCGCGGCCGTCCCCGGCCAGATGCGTTCCTTGTTCGGACAGCGCGCCGCCGCGGAACCGCACCCACAGGCGGGTGGTTTGCCGCCTTGCCTGGTTTTCGCGCAGGACGCCGACCCAGACCGGCGGGTGAGACAGGCGTTCGATGAAAATCTCGACGACCCCGTGGCACCCCAGCCCCACGCCCCAGAGCAGATCGTTCTCTTCGGTGGTGTCGTAGGTGACCACCACCGGTTTGCCGGTGGCCAGGACCGTGCGGGCATGTTGCAGCACATCCTCCTCCAGGCAGCCTCCGCTGATCGACCCCGTGCGGGCACCCTGCGCCGTCAGCAGCAGCCGGGCGCCCGGCCGCCGGTAGGATGAACCCCTGACCGTGACCAAGGTCGCCAGCGCCGCCGGATAGACGTCCGGCTGGCTGAGGCAATGGACGATTTCGGAGATCTCCGTCACGCCAGGATGTTTTTCGAGATGACGCCCCGCGTCGAGCGCAGGTTCATGTCCCTCTGATTGAACCCCGTGGGAGGGCCACAGGAGCCGGGATAGGGTCAGGTCATGTCGTTTGTATTTCCCGAGGGCGAACAAGGCTTGCGGGGAGGTGGCGTTGAGGCAGGATGCAGGCATGAGCAAGTCCGAGATTCTGGCCGAACTTCCCAAGCTGACTCCCGCGGAGCGGCAGGAAATCCGCCTGTAACTGGCCCGGCGCCTTCCCTATCGGGTCTTTTTCATCGTACAGGATGAATCGTGGTCGTGTTTGCCATCATCCATACGGCGAGACATGATCGCAATTGGCGGGAACGTCTGGGAAGCTGAGAGGCAATCCGCATTGCCGTAGCCATCCTCTTGACCGACGTTATCAATGATAGCAGGCATGCAACCATGCCGCAATTGATCGTCCGCAAGCTCGAGGCCACCGCGAGATCGATCTATTTAAATTACAACGTTCGCTCGGCCGTTTTCGTTTACGCTAAAATAGACAAAACTCTGGAATTTTTACAGGGATATCCTCGACACCTTGAGACCTGGAGGGCATGGAAAGGCACCCCTTTTTTACCCATGGCGGATTCCAATCACAGCCGGTGGTTCGCGGAAGAGATTCAACCGTACGAACCTTCTCTCCGGGCCTATCTGTCCAGGCGGTTTCCGACTGTTCGCGACCATGACGATCTTATCCAGGACACGTTTGTGCGCACATTGCGCGTCCGGGAGCGGGGGCGACTCGATCATATCAAGGCGTATTTGTTCGCAACGGTGCGCAATGCGGCAATCGATTGGCTGCGACGCCACCGACGTGAAACCCGCGACCTGACGGGGCTCTCGGATGACATGCATGTTCTCGATGAGAAACCGGGCGTTCGCGACGAGTTGGAGCGCAGGCAGGAGTTTGAAGCGGTGGTGGAAGCCGTCATGGCGTTGCCCGGCCGCTGCCGGGATGTCATGGTCCTCCGTTTTCTGGAAGGCTTCAAGACATGTGAAATTGCCGAAAGGCTGGAAATTTCGACTGAGACGGTGCGGGTGCAATTGTTCAAAGGCATCCGCACCTGCACGGCCAACCTGGGTCGCAGGGGTTTCCTCGAACACCGGGGTGTCGCCTGCGAATCGCCATGAACGAACCGACGCAATTCGAGGGGGACTTTCAAGAGGCGGTCGCTGACCGGGCGTTACTCTGGCTGATCGAGCGAGACGAAGGTTTCGCCGACGGCCGGGCGCGCGAGTTCGAGGCTTGGAAGAACGAGCACCCACGGCATGTGCAGGCTGTGCATGAAATGGAGGTGAAGTTCTCGGTGCTCGCCCGGCTGCCCGAGGCCCGGTCCAGGCTTGCGCATCTGGTTCCCCCTGCGCGGACGAATGCTGCGGCTCTCCTCTCCGTGTCGTCCCCGGCCAGACATGCTTTTTCTTTCTGGAAAACCGCCGGATTCGCCGCCCTCGCGGCGGGTGTGGTCATCATCGTGGCCGGTGGGTTGAAGTTTGGCGTCGGGCCTCCGGACTCCGGACGAACCTCGCTTGTTTCCGATGGGACAAATCGCACGGTAGACCTGCGCGACGGATCGATCGTCCACCTCAATGCCGCCTCCGAGGTCAGCGTTCATTTCGAGGACAAGGAGCGGCGTCTTGCGTTGGTTCGGGGCGAGGCTCACTTCGAGGTGGCGCACAATCCCGACCGGCCATTTGTCGTCGAGATCGAGAATGTGCGTGTGCGGGCGGTGGGAACGGCATTCTCGGTGGCGAAGGGGGATGGCAGCGTCAGGATCGTCGTGACCGAAGGAAAGGTTGCTGTCTCTGGGCCGGAGTCTGCCGCCGGCCTCCCGTCGGACGAGCGCCCCCTTGAGGCGGGACAGGCGCTGAACGTCGGAAAGGGGGAGGCTGTCTGGCAGGCACCTCTGGAAATCATAGACAAGGCAGCGATGCGCGACAAGGCAATGCGCAGGCGTTTGGTGGAGTTTACCCTGGCGGAGGCGGTCGACCGGATGGCCAAGAAGGGGGGACCGACGATCACGATTCTCGATTCAGAACTGGCGACCCGGCGCATTGGTGGCACGTTCGATACGTTGAAGCTGGAACCGCTGCTGCAACTTCTATCCAAACAGAACGATATTGTGATTGAACGGGATCCTGGAGGGGGCGCGACCTTGCGCCTCGCGCGATAAATGCGAAAAAATCAGTTGGGTGATAAACGATATCGGCGTTGCTGACGTTTCAGGAGTGTCGCAACCTTCCGGATGCGCGCGTTCTTTCGTCCAATTGCCGTCGCATTTGTCCTTTGGCTCGCCGTTTTGGATGTTTCCGGCGCGGCGGAGCTCGAGGCTCATCGTGAATATTCCCTGCCTGCTGGGGACGCCGTAACCATGCTCGTCCGCTTCTCGACCGAGTCGGGCATGGAATTGATGTTTTCTCCCGACGACCTCGCAGGCCGCAAAACCAAAGCAGTGCGGGGCCGTTACCCGGCCCTCCACGCGCTCCGGAGAATGCTGGCTGGAACAGGCGTCGAAATCGAACCGATGCCGGGGGGAATCGTACTTGTTCATCCTGGCGAAAGCGCCCGACCGGAAGGCAGCGATCCACTATCACCGCAACACCCTGACGCCCCTTCAAAAATGAAGACTCCATCGCTCGCTCGGCGGGTGGCCGCGGCTTTCGCCGCGCTCGCCTCAACTATGGCCCATTCCCAGACGTCCAGCCCCCAAGGAGGAGACGAGATCGTCGAACTTTCCCCCTTTGTCGTGCTGACCGATACGGATGTCGGTTGGGTCGCGACCGAGAGTCTTGCCGGCAGCCGGCTCCGTACGAACTTGAAGGATCTGCCGAACCAGATCGAGACACTCACGATGGACTTCATGCAGGATATGGGCGTGACGTCGATCGATCAGGCGCTGATCTACACCGCCAATACCGAAAACGCCAATGACTTCATGTCGGCCACGCCCGGCCAAGCCGTCGCGAGCCCAGGCACCGGCGGTCGCATTCGCGGCATCGGTGCCGGCACGCTTTCGCGAAACTTTTTTCAAGTACACAACCCGACCGACAACTTCAACCTCGAGCGCGCAACCGTTGCGAGCGGACCCAACGCCATTCTCTTCGGTCTCGGCAGTCCGGCCGGCATCCTCGATGTCACGCCGGCACGGGCGCAGACGCGGACCAGCAAGTACGGCTTTTCGCTCCAATACGACTCGGAGAACTCCCGGCGCGGCACCGTCGACGCCAACGTCGTTGTGCTGCGCGACAAGCTTGCCATTCGGTTGATGGGCACGTCGAAGCGCGAGTACACCTACAAGCTGCCCAATCTCGATCGCGACGAGCGGCTCTATGCTGCAATTACATACAAGCCGTTCAAGAACACCACGATCATCCTCCAGGGCGAGCGCGACCATCGAAACTGGAACCGCGCGGGCCGCATTGCGCCAAGCGAGAACATCACCCCATGGCTGTACGCGAACCAGATTGCCGGAAGCGGCTATACGACGGCCAAACCGGTTTACGACAACCGCAGCTTCACTGGGATCGGAAACAACCGCGTTTTTAACCAAGCTGGCGACACGGCCGTGGTGATCAACGGCGGAACGCCCGTTCCGCTGATGGGCTGGCGCAATTCGGTCGTAGTCCGGAGTCCGAGCACGCTGCCGGGAGTTGATCCAACGTTCGACGCCGGTGTCAGCCACTCCATCATGGATGCCAGCATCTTTCCCTTCGACGTGAACGTCGTCGGTGAAGCTCGCACCACACTGATGGGCGCCTACACCAAGACCGCCATCATCGAACAGAAACTGGCCCCGAACTGGTTTCTGGAGCTGGCCTACAATCGCGAGGACGCCTACGACCACCGACTCAACGCGGGAGGCCAGGCGGGCAGTAGCGAATTTGGGCTCGGAGTCGACGCCAACCAGTTCCTGCCCGGCACGACCACCCCGAACCCAAATTTCGGCAAGTACTACTTTCAGGGGGGCGCAAAGAATGACCTCGACTATTATGAACGCGACGACTGGCGGATCACCACCTCGTATGAGTTCGACGCCGCGCGGATACTGTCGGAGCGCTTTCCCTGGGGCAAGTGGCTCGGCAACCACCGGCTCTCGGCCCTCTACACGGGTGCAAAATCCAAGTACATGGGGCAACAGAACTTCGAGCGGAAGATCCTCGACGACCCTGTGATCTCCGGACTCACCCTTCGCCCGAAGACCCAACGGAACTGGGCGACGCACTCGACCCGCGTGCCTGTTTACCGGCACTATTACAATGATCCATACGATCCGACGCCGGCCTTCGGCTCAATGACAGGAGACTGGACGCTCACCGACACCAATGGCCGCATCTTCAACCTGCCCCTGTACGAAACCGGGTTGCTGGCAGCTGACGGAAAGCGGCTGGCTGCCGCGAGCGTGGCGCAGGGATCGCTGAACAAGACCAGCGCCATGATTTTCGCCTGGCAGGGCTATTTCCTTCCGGATCGTGAGAAACGCAACCGGCTCATCCTGACTTACGGCTATCGCAAGGACTCCGCGGATGCCGCCACCCTCGACAACGCCTCCCAGCTCCAGGACTTCTCGGGCTTGTATCCTGTCTTGTGGGACGCCAACTTCGCCGACTATAGTCAGTCGCAGTCGGGCATCAACCGCAACTACGGCGTGGTCGCCAGTCCCCTGCGCTGGTTTTCGGTGTTCTACAACCAGTCCGCGACCTTCGATCTGAACATCGGACGCTACGATCCCTTCGGCAACGACATCCCCGGTGCCAGCGGCGAAGGCAAGGACTACGGCATCCGCTTTGACCTGTGGGATGAACGTCTTACAATCCGGCTCAACCGTTACGAGAACACGATTGGCCCTCAGCGTGCCTCCAGTCAGATAAACGGTCTGCGCGACCAGTTCTACAACGTCGAGCAGCGTGTACTTCAGCTCGACCCGCAGATCGAGACCATCAACGTCGTTGATGGCAACATGCGCGGCTATCGCGTGGCCGGCCGGCCGAATTATTACATCATGTCGGACGCCGCGTCGAAAGGCTACGAACTCGAGATCAACTTCAACCCAGTGCGCAACTGGAACATCCGGCTCAACGGCGCCCGCGGCGAAGCCGTGGAGTCCGACATCGGGCAACCTTGGTTCGAATGGGAGGCTCAGCGACGTCCCGTCTGGGAATCCGTCGTAGCCAAGAATGGCGAGGTAGATGCGCAGGGCCGACCGGCAACCTGGCAGACCGCACCCTACAGTGCTTCGAATCCCACGGGCCAGACACTGGCCCAGTATTACCAGTCGCAGGTCGTGGGCCGGGCGCTTGCGTTCATGGCCGCCGCCGATGGTCGCGCCACGGACAGCGCTCGCGCAAGTCGCGCCAACCTGATCACCAACTACAGTTTCACCGGGAATTTTCTCCGCGGCTTCAACGTCGGTGGTGCCGCACGCTGGCGTGCCGAACCGACCATCGGCTACGGCATTACCACCGCCGCCGATGGCGCCGTGCTGCTCGACATCGGCCGGCCGTATCGCGGCAAGTCCGAACTATACTTTGACGCCGTGATGGGCTATCGCGGCAAACTCAAGGCCTTCGGTGGCTTCAACTACAAGCTGCAGCTCAACGTCCGCAATCTGCTCAACGAAGACGACGTCATCCCAGTCCAGGCGCTCACCACGGGCGAAATCGCGAAAGTTGCCACAGTCGAGCCCCGTGTCATTGTACTCAGCTTCAGTGTGAATCTCTGACAGGGGTAATCGTGCGCATTGGTCGCCATATCGGCTCTCTCGTTCGTTCTCTTCATCATGCGCTGGCTCTGACTGGGTGCGGCGCTTCTCTGGCTTTGTGTCCCGGCACAACCGCAGCCGCTGCGACGGACGGGAAACCGCCGAACATCCTCTTCGTTATTTTTGACGATTGGGGTGGCAGCACCCACACTGGGGCGGCGGGAAATGCACGGATCAAGACTCCCCATTTCGATCGGGTGGCCCATGAAGGCATTCTCTTCAAGAATGCCTTCACATCGAATCCGAAATGCAGTCCCAGCCGTGCAACGATTCTAACGGGGCGGAATACGTGGCAGTTGAAGGAGGCTGTTTCCCACAATGGAATGTTTCCGGCGGGCTTTGCGGTCTATCCGGATCTTCTGGAAAATGCGGGGTATTCGATTGGCCTGACGGGCAAGGGTTGGGGGCCTGGCGATTTCAAGAGTCTCACCGGATGGACACGCAATCCTGCGGGACCGGAGTTTGCCGATCGGAAACGAAATCCGGAGACCAAGGGCATCAACAAGAACGACTACAGCGCCAACTTTGAGGATTTCCTCCGCCAGCGGGCCCCCGGAAAACCCTTCTGCTTTTGGATGGGTTTCACCGAACCGCACCGTTCGTATGAGCGCGGCTCCGGACTTCGCTTGGGCAAGAAGCTCTCGGACGTCGTCGTTCCCGCGTATCTGCCGGACACCGAGACAGTCCGCTCTGACTTGTTGGACTACGCGATCGAGGTTGAATCGGGCGATGCCCAGCTGGGTCGAGCTTTGGCGCTGCTCGAAGCTGCCGGCGAACTGGAAAACACCGTGGTTGTGGTTACCTCGGATCATGGCATGCCCTTTCCCTTTGTGAAGGGACAGATTCATGAGGACGCCTTTCACATCCCTTTGGCCATTCGGTGGGGTGCGACAATCGCGCATGGCCGAGTCGTCGAGGACTTTGTCAATGTGCGCGATCTTGCACCGACCTACCTGGAGCTGGCAGGCCTGCCTCCCCATCCCCAGATGACGGGTCGCAGTCTCGTCAGAATCCTGCGATCGCCAAAATCGGGCTGGATCGAAGACCGCAACACGATGCTTGTGGGCATGGAGCGGCACAGCCTCGGTTTGCCGCGCGACTTGGGGTATCCTGTGCGGGCATTGCGCACCAAGGACTACCTCTACGTGCATAATTTCTTCCCCGACAGGTGGCCGGCGGGCACCCCCGAGGCTGATTTCGGCAACGTCGATCCCGGTCCGACAAAGGAGCTGATCAAGCAGCTCGGGGGCTACTACTATGAGCTTTCCTTTGGCAAACGCGCCCCCGACGAGCTATACCGTTTGAGCGACGACCCCGAAAACGTCCGAAATCTCGCGCATGACCTGGCTTTTGTGCCGGTGATGGAAGAACTCCGGACCCGTATGATGAAAATGCTGCGCGACGAAGAGGATCCCCGGGCGTTGGGACACGGGGATGTTTTCGATACGTATCGCTACGTGGGACCGCGGACAAAAGGTTATGAGACCTGGCTCGCAAAACAGCCGGGGTTGCCGGTCAAGTAGCGACCTGCCATTCACCGCGCCTCCACCGCTTCCTTCAACGGATACACGGCAAATGAATCATATTCGCATCGCACGGTACGGCCCATTTGTCGGAGTCCAATCCATCCCCGGTGATTCCATACGGGGCCGTGAGTCTTGCCGTCATCGTCGAATGCCACGGAAATGACGTCGTCCACCATCAGCCGAATCATGCCGCCACGCTTGTAGATCCGCACGGTCTGAAATGCGTCCGCCGGGCCTTTCGTGACATAGTCAGGTCCGGTTGCGACCAGGTTGAACCCGGCATTTTTACGCAGATTGGCAGTCCCTCGCGCACCCGCCCAATATGAAATGTGATAACCGTTGAGATCACTGCTGTGATATTGTTCGAACACGCCCGTGCGTGGCTTGAGTGCGGGATCAAATATGCCTTCGCCCCTGCGGCCACGGGTGTTGAAAAAGACGATGGTGAGTCCTTCCTTCCGATCTCTCGGTCGCAAAGCAAGCTCAAGGAGGAAGTCCGCGGGCATTTCCCGGTCGAGCCAGCAGACCAGATGGTTGTCCTTCTGCCCCGGCTCACTCTCCAGCACGAGCTTCCCGGATACGACACTCATCCGCCTGCCGCCTTCGAGCCTCCACTCTTTCAAGGCCGAGTCATCATCGAACGACGTCCGGTATGCAGGATGCATCCAATCGACATCGCTCGGAACAAAGCGCTGCCCGACGGAAGGATGAAAGGGCGGCTCCGGTGGCTTTGCCGCTCCTGCGATCGACGCCAGCATACCCAGCACCAAGGCTGTAAACCAACGACTCGTGACCATGCTCGATTGCGTCTTCCGTGATGACATGCCAGGCTCCAGCTTCCGGCTGTGCGAAAGCGCGACAAGACTTAACTGAGCCGTGACTGCCGGACGCGTTTGTCCATCGCGTGGACTTCCCTTCAACCTCACTCCAACCGTTGTATCCACTCCCATGCCGAAAGAAGCCATTCGCTGCGCTCGCCACCAGTTTTTGCCCAACCGTAGTGACTCCATGAGTCCCTCACTTGTCACAGGCGTTGCGCGCCGTGTCTCCCCGTTGCTCTTCCTCGGGCTGTTGGTAGCGGTCGTTGGCGTGACGTGCCGCGCTGCAAATGAACCTGCGTCGCCTGCCGCCGCCGGCGACGCGGACTACATGAAACTTGTCCAGACCTACGCCGATGCCATGATCGCGCACGGACGTGACACGTATGGCACGCAGCATTCCCCGCTGTTTGCGTCGGCGATGGACCGCAAGACCTTCAAACCCTTCGAGAAATCTCCTGGCGTGCTGGCGGAAATGCGCGATGGCGACCGCACTTTCAGCGGCGCCAACCCGATGCACGATCAGAATCTCTATCAGATTCTTTACACTCTGACCGGGTTGACCGGCCAGCCCAGGTACGCCCAAGCCGCCGACGAGGCGCTTAAATGGTTCTTCGAGCATTGTCAGAGCTCGCGCGGCCTCATGGCGTGGGGTGAGCACCAGGGTTGGAATTTCTACACAGAGTCCTCCACGGCCCCAAAGGGTCCCCACGAATTCTTTCGTCCCTGGGTGCTGTGGGGCCGCAGTTACCAGCTTGCCCCCGAGGCCTGCCGGAGATTTGCCACGGGGTTGTGGGAGCATCAGATCGCCGACCATGAAAAGGGTCTCTATTCACGACATGCCATGCCCATTTGGGAGACCGATCTCAAGATCAAGAGCAGCCATGCAGGCGCTGAATTCCCGCGGCATGGCGGTTTCTATATCGCCACCTGGGCCGAAGCCTATTTCCGGACGAAAGATCCCCAAATGCTAAAGGCGGTCAAAGTGGTGCTCGACGGCTTTCTGGCGCGGCGCAACCCGCAAAGCGGCGCCATTCCCTCAGGAAGCCGCGATAAGAACCTCAGTCTCTTGTGGCCTGAAAGCAATCTGTCGCTGGCCATCGACTTGTGCGATGCCGCGCCGAAGGTCACTCCCGACCTGGCCGGGGAGATGCTCGCAGCCGCGGCGCAGATCGACGAGATTTTCCTCAAGATGAAGCATGAGCCCGGACCGGGTGGCAAGGGGTTCATCAAGACAGCCGTGCCAGCGACGCTGGAGCCCGGGGACGAGCGGGCAGCCCCGGTCTTCGGCGCCGTGGGTCTGAGGCGGAAGAATTATACCGAGGTCTGGGCGACCGGCTACGGCGTGCATACGACCGCGAATTTCGCCCTCGCTTGCGAAATCCGTTACAACCAGACCAGGATCGATGGCTATAGGAAGCTGGTTATCGCCGCTGCTGATTTGTATCTCCAAGGCGAGCCTGACTTGGGGGACTCCATGGATGAGAGCAGCCACGAGACTCGCCCGACGCTCTATCCCGGCGCAATGGGGGATGTCATCGCCGTCGAGCTGGCTGGCCATCGCTTGACCGGCGATCAGAAGTATCTCGCCCGCGCCAATCACTATGCTCGCATGGCCGTGCGGATCTTCCTCCCGGACGACTCGCCGTTGCCCCGGGTCAGTTCACGTGCGGACTACTACGAGGCTCTCAGCCGTGGCGACTACTTGATGGCGCAGCTCCTGAACCTGTGGGCGGCTCAGAATCATCTCGAATCGAAAGTCAGGCTGATCTGGTGTGAACGTTGATCAAGCAATTCGCCGAGGCCAACGCCCCGCCGGATCACCCCTGCTCGGTCTCGGCGAAGCCGCATCCATGATTCATCAGGGGATGCTTTCCGCGCGGGTCGGCGGCAGATTGTCCACGAACTTCGCGTCGGTACGGCGCAACTCGGCGAGAGTCTTGGCACGCAGCGCCCGCAATCGGACGGATTGCTCTGGGCGAGCTGCGAGGTTTGTGTGCTCTTCAGGATCTGCCTCCAGGTCATAGAGCTCCTCCGTCTCTCCGGCCACAAAGGTGCGCACATACTTGAACTGACCGTCGCGCAAAAGCGCGTACCAAGGCACATTGCTCGCTGCGGTGAGTCTTTTGTCCGTCGGAATGACGTCCGTCTCGCTGCCATAACTGCGCGCGGTATTGGTCATGAGTGTCGGCCCCCATGGCGCCGTCTCCGGATTCTCGAGCAGTGGCCGCATGTCGCGGCCGTGGGTTTTCCATGGCAACCGCACATCGGCGACCCGGCAGAACAGTTCGATCAGGTCCGGCGCATTGACCGCCTGCCGGCAAACCCTGCCCTCCGGCACGTGGCCTGGCCAGGCCACGATCAACGGGGAGGCAACTGTGGCATCGTACGGTGCCACCTTCTGGTTGAAACCATGTTCGCCCAGGCCGAAACCTTGATCGGCGGTATAGACGACGAGCGTGTTCTCGAGCTGTCCCGATTCCCGCAGAGCCGCGAGCACCCGCCCCACACCCTCGTCGACCGCCGACATGCATTCATTCACCTGCTGGATCCAGGCATCGTAGGTCTTGCGGCCTTCGCCGGCGTCCTCGTCGTCTCCCCGGCCCTTTTTGGTCATGACGACCTGGCCGTTGGCGTTGCGTGCCCATGACCTGGTCTTTTTGAGATATGCAGGCTTGTCCGGCCAGGGTCCGATGATGTCCTCGGGCATCGGTGTGCTTTGGCCGGCAAATTTGTTCCGATGTCGCTCGGCGGGCGTAGTCGGCCCGTGCACCGCACCATAACACAACCACAAATACCATGGCTTTCCGGGCGTGCGGTCCCGGCCCTTGATATAGTCGACTGCCCAATTGGTGTAGTTGTCCGTCGAATACCCTGCCGTCATCCGGTCATGGCCATCGAACGTGAGCAGTTGGTTGGTGTAATAATTGCCGGCATTTTCCGGATGCGCCGGGCGGTTCCACACGATCTGGTGATCCCAGTCCCGGCCGAAGCCAGCGTCGGTCCCAGTGTGCCACTTGCCGATATGGGCGGTGTGATAGCCCTGTCGGCGAAACTCGGCCGGCACGAAGGGACATTGGGCCGGGTCGTATGTGCTTCCCGGATACATGCCGGCCATAGTCATGCTCATGATGCCGTGTTGCAGTCGTCCCGTGAGGATCGAGGCGCGGGAGGACATGCACCAGGCGCCCAGATAACTGCGTTCGAAACGGACACCGCGCGACGCCAGTGAGTCAATGTTCGGCGTGCGCACCCATGATGGCGCACCATCATAGCAGCTCACGGTCTTGTAGGACTGGTCATCCGCGTAGATGAAGAGGATGTTGGGTCGCGTTTCGGAGGCGCCGAGATGCATGGCGACCAGCATCAGACAGCCTGCAAACACATGCCGCAGGTGGAGGTTGAAAAAGGCTGGCATAAAAAATAGGGCGGACAACTCCCTCGTGTTCCATCGAGAGGGCTTCCAGCCCATACATGGCCGAGGGACAGTGCAAGTATGTCCAGCCATGATTCAGCGAAGTTCCAACAGACGTTCTACTCCGCTTTCATCGCTGGTGCATGAAACCGTGGCCGTGTTGGCTGTCATCCATGCTGCGGGACATGAACGCCATCGGCGGAAACGCCTGGGAGGCAACCTGTCAGCTCTTGCCGTCCACGTAGGCTTCCATGCCGACGCAGGAGCAGACCAGATTGCGGTCGCCGTAGACGTTGTCGACGCGGCCGACCGCGGGCCAGAATTTGTGCGCGCGGACGAAGGGCGTTGGAAAGGCGGCGAGCTCCCGCGAATAGGGGCGATCCCACTTGTCCGCCGCCACCACGGCGGCTGTGTGGGGCGCCTGCTTGAGCACGTTGTTGGTCTTGTGGAACTCACCTCCCGCCACGCGCCGCATTTCATCGTGAATCGCAATGAGGGCGTCGCAGAAACGGTCGAGTTCGACCTTCGCCTCGCTTTCCGTCGGCTCGATCATGAGCGTTCCCGCCACGGGCCAGCTCATGGTGGGCGAATGGTAGCCGTAGTCCATCAGCCGCTTCGCCACATCCTCCACCTCGATGCCCTCCTTCTTCCATGCGCGCAGATCGATGATGCATTCGTGCGCGACAAGGCCTTCGTTGCCCTTGTAGAGCACGGGAAAATGAGGCTCGAGCTGCCGCGCCACGTAGTTGGCGTGAAGTATCGCGCGCTTTGTGGCCTCGGTGAGCCCGGCGCCTCCCATCATGCGGATGTACATCCATGAAATGACCAGCACCGAGGCTGATCCGTATCTGGCCGCGGACACCGCACCCACGGGTTCGGACGAGGTGTGTGCGGGATCACCAGGCAGAAACGGAATCAGGTGCGGAGCCACGCCGATCGGTCCCACGCCTGGTCCGCCGCCACCATGGGGAATCGCGAAGGTCTTGTGCAGGTTGAGGTGGCAGACGTCGGCGCCGATGTGTCCGGGCGATGTCAGCCCGACCTGCGCGTTCATGTTGGCGCCGTCCATGTAGACCTGCCCGCCGCGCTCGTGAATCAGTGCGCAGATGTCGCGTATCGAGGATTCGAATACACCATGCGTCGATGGATACGTCACCATCAGCGCTGCCAGATTGCCGGCATGCTGGTCCGCCCTGGCCTTGAGGTCGTTGAGGTCGATGTTGCCGTTGGCGTCGCAGGCCACCGGGACCACCGTCATGCCGCACATGACCGCGCTGGCCGGGTTGGTGCCGTGCGCACTCGTTGGAATCAGACACACCGAGCGATGCCCCTCGCCGCGCGAGCGGTGGTAGCCGCGAATGGCAAGGAGTCCCGCGTACTCGCCCTGCGATCCTGCGTTGGGCTGGAGGGAAATTTCCGCGAAGCCCGTGATCTCGGCGAGCCAGGTCTTGAGGTCCCTGAAGAGCTGAGCGTATCCGCGCCACTGCTCGGCGGGAGCGAACGGATGCATTCTGCCAAACTCCGGCCAAGTCACAGGCACCATTTCGCTCGTTGCGTTGAGCTTCATCGTGCAGGAGCCGAGGGAGATCATCGAGTGGCTCAGCGAAAGATCCTTCGCCTCCAGCCGCTTGATGTAGCGCAGCATCTCGTGCTCGGTGTGGTGGCGGTTGAACGTGGCGTGGGTGAGGAAGGTGCTGCTGCGGCGATGGGGCAGGGGAAACTCGACGGAGACACTGTCATTTGCGGGCAGTGTGGCGGACTCGCGGAAAAGTCCCGCGAGTACGGCGATGTCGTCCACGGTTGTGGTTTCGTCGAGCGAGAGTGCGACCGTGGTGTCGTCAATGTGCCGCAGGTTGACTTTCTTCGCATGGGCGGCGGCGTGCACCCGGGCTGCGGAAACCTGGGTCACCACCAGCGTGTCGAACACGATGCCCTCAAGAACCCGGGCGCCGGCTCCCCGGAGCGCCTTGGCGAGCAGCTCGGTCAGTTGCTTTACGCGGCGCGCGATTCGGGTCAGTCCCTCGGGTCCGTGATAGACGGCGTACATCGACGCCATGACGGCGAGCAGCACCTGGGCGGTGCAGATGTTGGAGGTGGCCTTGTCGCGGCGAATGTGCTGCTCGCGCGTGCCGAGGGCCATGCGCATCGCGGGATTGCCCTGGGCGTCGCGTGAGACGCCGATCAGGCGGCCGGGCATCTGGCGCTTGTAGGCGTCCTTGGTCGCGAGAAAGCCGGCGTGCGGACCGCCGAATCCCATCGGCACGCCAAAGCGCTGCGACGAACCGACGGCGACATCGGCGCCGAACTCCCCGGGAGCGCGCAGGAGCGTCAATGCCAGCAGGTCGGTCGCCACGATCAGCAGGGCGCCGGCCTCGTGCACGCGGCTCGCGAAATCATCGTAGGGATGGATCATCCCAAAGGTGTCGGGATACTGCACAAGCGCGCCGAAATAGGTGGCGTCGATGGGCATCGAGCGATGATCCCCGATGACGACCTCGATGCCGAGCGGCTGGGCGCGGGTGATGACGACCTCGCGGGTTTGAGGATGGCAGTTTTCCGAGACAAAGAAACGGGTCTTCGCCGCATTGCTCGCGCTGCGCAGCGCCAGGGTCATCGCCTCGGCCGCGGCGGTGGCCTCGTCGAGCATGGAGGCGTTGGCAATCTCCATGCCTGTCAGTTCAGCGACCACGGTCTGAAAATTGAGCAGCGCCTCCATCCGTCCCTGGGAAATTTCCGCCTGGTACGGCGTGTAGGCGGTGTACCAGCTTGGGTTTTCCAGGATGTTGCGCTGGATGACGCCCGGCGTGTGTGTGTCGTGGTAGCCCTGTCCGATGTAGCTGCGAAAAACCTGGTTGAGCCCGGCCATGGAGCGCAGTTCGGACAGTGCGGCGCTTTCACCGATGGCGGCGGGCAGTGACAGCGGTGCAGGAAGACGGATGTGCGCGGGCACCGCGGCGTCCACAAGCGCGTCGAGCGATGGATAATCCAACAGGTCAAGCATGCCCGCGAGATCGGCGGCGTTGTCGCCGTGATGGCGGCGGGCGAAGGTGTCCAGGGGAGCCAGGAGATCGCGTTGATTTGCGGGAACGGAGGCGGTGGAAGGCATGTGAGACGTGAGCAGGCCCAACGTAGGGAGGGCGGATGCCGGGGCAACAGGGTTCTGGCTGGGGCGGGAGACTTTTAAGCGGTTGAATTTGGTTCCATCGCGCCACTTTGTTGAGACTTGTGAAGCAAACCAGCGTCCAGCCGTCCTTCCCGTTTCCGACAAAGGCATCCCGTGCCGCCTACATTGATCGGAAGCTGGCGGAACTTTATCCGCGGCCGAAAATACCGCTGGATCACGGCGATTCCTACACGTTGCTCATAGCGGTGCTCTTGTCGGCGCAATGCACCGACAAACGGGTGAATCTCACGACACCCGCACTCTTCGCAAGGGCGCGAACACCGGCGGACATGGTAAAATTGAGCGTGGCGGAGATCGATGCCATCGTGCGTGCCTGCGGCCTTTCGCCGCGCAAGGCACAGGCCATTCGAGGACTCTCCCAGATGCTTCTCGATCTCCATGGTGGACGGGTTCCCTCGACGTTTGAGGCTTTGGAAGCGCTGCCTGGCGTTGGCCACAAGACGGCGTCGGTTGTGATGTCGCAGGCGTTTGGATTCGCCGCGTTTCCAGTCGACACGCACATCCATCGCCTGGCGCAGCGCTGGAAGCTGACCTCAGGGCGCAGCGTCGAGCAGACCGAGCGGGATCTGAAGAAGCTGTTTCCGGAGGCGCATTGGAATCCGCTGCATCTGCGCATCATCTACTATGGTCGCGAGCATTGCACGGCGCACGGCTGCGACGGGACCGTCTGTGAAATCTGCCGGACGCTGTTTCCCGAGCGAAAACGCCCCGTGGTCACGCGAAAGTAGTCGCCCGCTTGCGATGTCGCCATCGGCGGAAGGCAGGAAACCAGCGCAAGCCAGGGGCTTCTGCGCGGGTGGAATTCCGGGATTGCCTCGGCCGAACCCGTTCCCCACGTTCCTGCCTCCAGTCCGGACGCTTAGCTCAGTTGGTTAGAGCACGTGCTTCACACGCACGGGGTCACTGGTTCGAGTCCAGTAGCGTCCACCATTGTGGGGATCCGTTCATGGCGACTCGTGATTTGCGGACGAGCAATCGGGTTTCACCGTGGCGCGAGCCGGATGAGTCGCACGCCATGGCCTGGCATGTCCAGGCTGATAGTGCGGTGACCTTCGGCGGTTGCGATTGGCTCGCCGTTTTGGGTCATTGGCACGACGGGAGCGAGCCGGTCCGCTCTCCGCCCTTGACCGTCCATCCCTGCGTCATACGGTATTACGCATGCCGACTCTCACGTTCAAAGTCTCGCCGGAAGATGCGCGCGTGATCCGTGCCAAGGCACGGGCGGAGAAGTCCACGGTGTCCGCCTTCCTTCGCTCGCGGGTGCTCGATGCCGGGCCGGCGAAGGCACGCCGCCGCGTGATCAAGCGGCATCCGGTTTCCGGTCTGCTTTTCGACGCCACGGATGAGGGCGGCCCGATCGTGACGCACGAACAGATCAAGGCCGCGCTCGTCGATTTTCCGTGAAATACCTTCTCGACGTGAACGCCCTGATCGCGTGGCGACACGCGAACGCGCACGGCCACGCCGCGTTTCATGCCTGGGCGAAAGCGGAAGGGTTCAAGACGTTCGGCACGTGCGCGCACGCGGAACTCGGCTTCATTCGAGTATCCATGCAGGTGTTTCAGCTCTCGCTCGCGGACGCCCAGGCTGCGCTCGCCGATATAAAGCGTCAGGCCGGTGGATTCGTTTCCGCCGCCCCTTCGCCGAAACTTCCGGCATGGAGCGCCAGGCCCAACCGAACGTCCGACGCCTACCTCGCCCAGGTGGCCGCGTCGGTCGGGCTCACTCTCGCGACGTTTGATACGGACATTCCAGGTGCGGCGCTGATTCGCTGAAGATTGTCCCAAATCAGACAATAGTTCAGTCAAATCTCTCGCCAGCATGAAACTTGGCCTGGTAAGATGCAGTCTACATGCCGAGCAGGTCGAGGTTCTTTCGCAGGCGCTCCAGCGCGAGGCGGAAGCGGTCGGGGATCAGGCCGTGACGGTCGGGGCCGACGTCGAGCAGCAGATTTGCTCCCCGCGAAATTGAGGTGAGGTACATGCCGAGCAACTCCGCATCGGAGCGCGGCTGATCCTTCTCGGTGTAGAACCAGTCATTGCCGATCGGCTCGCACACTTCGCCGGGAATGTAGTAGTTGCGGCCATCCAGGTTCCGCCACTTCACATAGGCGGTTGCGGCGCTGGGAAGGAATCGCTCGATCGTCATCAGGTCGGTCGGCCACACGCGATCCATCACGATTTCCGTGCCATCCCCGATGCCGTGATTGTAGAGAATCAGGGTGTCCGGCTGCCGCGCTGTGATATGGTCGTAGAGGCGCTGACGGTAGTAACGTGGCAGCAGGTGGGGAATGTCGATCCACCACTCGGCGATCGGACCGTAGTTGTCCATCAGCTCGGTGATCTGCGCCCATTGAAACTCCAGATAGCGCTCGGTGACAAACGCCGAGCTGCGATTGACGGGCATGGGGGCGCGCCCGATGGGAAGCGGGGCGACGTTGGGCGAGAGTGAGCCGAAACGATTGTGGTTGTCCCAGGAGCAGTAGTAGAAGCCCGGCTTCACGCCGCGTCGCTCGCAGGCCTTGAGGAACGCCTCAACGACATCGGTCTTGTTGCCTGAGGTTCCGACATGGTAGTCGTTCAGCCGCGTGGGCCAGAGGCAGTGTCCGGCGACATGCTTTGTGGTCAGCACGGCGTACTTCATGCCGGCGTCGCGCGCGACGCTGATCCACTGGTCGACGTCGAGTCGGTCGGGCGCATAGGCGGTCGAGGGATCCGATCCGCTCGGCAGCTCCGCCTCGACGAAGGTGCTCATGCCGAAATGGAGGAAAATGCCATACTTCATGGCCTCCCACCTTTTCAGTTTCTCCACGGAAAGCCGCTGCGCCCCGGGCAGCTTCTCATCATCGGAAGCCGACGAGCGCAGGGGCACACCGGCGGCCAGCGAAGGGATCGGAGGGGCCGATGCATTCTGTGCGGAGAGCCGGGCACCGAGCAGCGCTCCGCCTGCCAGGGCGGATGCGCGCAGGAATTCGCGTCGCGAAGTGGGGAGTGGATTCATTGATGGATGGGGGAGGATATGGGACGAAGCGATAGTAGCGCGATGGGGCCGGTAAAGCTGTTTCCCTGTTTCACATGCACTTTCAGAAACGCGGAAGAATGGGTGCGTGAACAGGCAGCCAGTCGGTTCGCCGGACGCCTAGACGCGCAGGCCGTCCAGGTTTTTTCTGAGACGCTGGAGCGCGAGGCGGAATCGGTCGGCGATCAGGCCGTGCCGATCCGGGCCGACATCGAGGAGCAGGTTCGCACCGCGCGAGATCGCCGTCAGATACATCCCCAGCAGCTCGGCATCCGGGCGCGGCTGGTCCTCGTCGGCATAGAACCAGTCGTTCCCGATGGGGTCACAGACCTCGCCGGGCATGTAGTGATTTTTTCCATCAATATTGCGCCACTTGACATAGGCATTGGCGGAGCTTGGCAGGTAGCGTTCGATCGTGATCACGTCCGTCGGCCACACGCGGTCAACCTTGAGGTCCGCGCCATTTTCCGTGCCATGATTGTAGACAATCAGGGTGTCCGGCTGGCGTCCGGCGATATGATTGTAGAGGCGCTGCCGGTAGTCGCGCGGCAGCAGGTGGGGGATGTCCAGCCACCACTCGGCAACAGGGCCGTAGGTGTCCATGAGTTCGGTGATCTGCGCCCATTGAAACTCCAGATAGCGCTCCGTGACGAAGGAGGAGCTGCGATTGGTGTTGGGCAGCGGCCGGATGAGCGGCAGCATCGCGAAGTTGGGGGACAGTGAGCCGAAACGATTGTGATTGTCCCAGGCGCAGTAGTAGAAGCCTGGCTTCACTCCGCGGCGCTCGCAGGCCTTGAGGAAGGCCTCAACAACGTCGGTCTTGTTGCCCGAGGTGCCGACATGGTAGTTGTTGAGCCGCGTGGGCCAGAGGCAGTGGCCCGCGACGTGCTTCGTGGTCAGCACGGCGTACTTCATGCCTGCGTCACGGGCGATGCTTATCCACTGGTCCACGTCGAGCCGGTCGGGCGCATAGGTGGTCGAAGGGTCCGAGCCGCTCGGCAGCTCCGCGTTGACGAAGGTGCTCATGCCAAAGTGGATGAACATGCCGAATTTCATGGCCTCCCACTGGCGGAGCTTTTCCACGGAAAGCCGCTGCGCTCCGGGCAGCAATTCGGCCTCGTTCACTGGACGGCGAAGCGTGCCGGGCTGTCCCATCGGGGGAATCGGCGGAGCGGATGGAGGCTGCGCAGGGAGACGGGCTGCCAAGAGTGCGCTGCCGACGACAGCGGAGGACCGCAGAAAATCGCGGCGTGAGGTGGGTGACATTTTCATCGTGGAAAAGAAAGAAATGTCGGGCCGGATAGTGCAGGGCGTCAATGCCACGCCGATCATCCATGTTGACTTTTTCCCGACCCTCCCTGCGCGGCTACAGCAGCCATTCTATCGGGAGCAGTGAGGCCAGGGTGACGGTGACCCGGCGGCGTGCGCTGGCGTTGGGGTCGCGTTTGTGCACGCGGGTCCCGTCGACCGTGCACTCGATCCAGTTCAATCGGCCTGATGAGGTTTCTTGAACCTGGTAAGCCTGATCGCTCAGGCCTTCCGCGAGGTAGGCGGCTATGCGTCCGGCCAGCGTCGGGCTTTCGATGACAAAGCCCATCTCGGTGTTGAGCTGGGCGGATCTTGGGTCGAAGTTGAATGAACCGATGTAGGTGCGGTTGTCGTCGACGGAAAATGTCTTGGCATGCAGGCTCGATCCCGAATGGCCAACGAGTCCGCGGTCCCGGGTCGAGAGACCTGAAAACGCGCGTTTGACCTCGTAAAGGCGGATTCCCGCCTGAAGGAGCGCGTGCCGGTGCTTGGCGTAGCCCGCATGGACGGCGGCGACATCCGTGGCCTCAAGGGAGTTGGTCACGACGGTGATTTCCACTCCCGACTGTGCCAGTCGCTGGAGGAACTGCACGCCCGCGACTGTCGGAACGAAGTAGGCGGAGACGAGATAGAATCGGAATTGCGGAGTGCCCAGCGTTTCCCTGAGGCGCTGGGGAATGCTGAGAGGAGCAGCCAGTCCGAGACCCTTGGCGGGATCGTCGCTCACCATGCGGATGTCGGTCCATTCGAACTCGAGCTGGCCGGACAGCAGTTCGCGAACGAACGCCTGCTGCGCCAGCGTGCGGCCGTATCGCGCCGCATCGGGATGAAAGGAAGTCCGGGTGAGTTTTTGACGGGTGCGGATGCGCTGTTTTCGCGTGGGCGGGGGAAGGAGGCGATCCGCGGGGTAGGAGGATGCTGACGACCAGTAACGATCGAAATCGGCGGAAACCTCCTGGACGATCGGGCCGATGGCCATGACGTCAAAGTCGACGAAATGAACCTCAGCACCGGATCCGAAATACTCGTCGCCGATATTCCGCCCGCCGATGATGGTCACCTGGTTGTCGACCGTGAAGGACTTGTTGTGCATCCGCCGGTTGAGGCGGGAGAAGTCGGTGAGGTAGCCCAGCGCGCGCCATTTCCGGTTCACGAAGGGATTGAAGAGACGCACCTCGATGTTCGGATGCGCGTCGAGTGTCGCGAGCACCAGATCGAGACCGTTCGTATTGTTGTCGTCCAGCAGCAGGCGCACACGCACGCCTCGTTCCGCGGCTCGAAAGAGCGTGTCGAAGAGCAGCCGCCCCGCGAGATCGGCGTGCCAGATGTAGTACTGCACGTCGAGGCAGCGCTCGGCTGTGTCGGCCATCAGGGTGCGCGCGGCGAAGGCGTCGCGACCATCGGAGAGCGCATGAAAACCCGAAGTGCCGGGATGTTCCGCCGCGATGGGAGCGATGGCCTGTCCAAGGCGGGTGCCCTCGGTTCCCAGCATGGCGACCGAGTGCGGACGGTCTTCCAGGGGAGGGAGTCGAAACATGGGCTCCGGATTGGTTTGATCAGGCCGACCGGCGCTTGCGCCTTGCGCGAACGGCTTCGGCGAGACGGTTGAGAACGGGCAGGGTTTGATCCCAACCCAGGCAGCCGTCTGTGATGCTTTGACCGTAGGTCAGGGGTCGCTGGGTGTAGTTCTGGGTGCCTGGAACAAGATGGCTTTCGAGCATGATTCCCGCGATTGCGGATTCGCCCGATTCGATCTGTTGCGCCAGATCCTCTGCGACGGCTGGCTGGCGCGAAGGGTCCTTGCCGCTGTTGGCGTGGCTGCAGTCGACCATGATCCGTGATGGCAGGTCCCTGCTTCGCAGCAGGTCGCTGGTCTGGCGGATGTGTGCGGCGGAGAAATTCGGTCCGGCCGTGCCTCCGCGCAGGACGAGGTGGGTGCTGGGGTTGCCCGTCGTGCCCATGATCGCTGGAGCTCCCTCGCGGGTGAGCGAGGGAAACCAGTGTGGGTAGCGTGCGGACAGGATGGCGTCGACGGCCACCTGAAGGTTGCCGTCGGTCCGGTTCTTGAAGCCAACCGTCATGGATAGTCCGGATGCCAGTTCCCGGTGAACCTGGCTTTCCACGGTGCGTGCCCCGATTGCGCCCCAGCTGATGAGGTCGGCGTAGTACTGTCCGAGGGTGGTATCGAGAAACTCAGTCGCTGCAGCGACGCCCTGAGCGGTGACGTCGAGCAGCACCTGCCGGGCCTTTCTCAAGCCGCGGTTGATCTGGTAGGATTCATCCAGCTCCGGGTCGTTGATGAGTCCCTTCCAGCCGATGACCGTGCGCGGTTTTTCGAAGTACACGCGCATGACGGGAATCAGATCGTCCTGGAGCGCATCGCCAGCGGCTGCGAGCCGGCGGGCGTAGTCGGTGGCGGCTGCTGGGTCATGGATCGAGCAGGGCCCCACAACCACGAGCAGGCGATCGTCGCGGCCGGCGAAAATACCCTCAATGGTGCGCCGCATTTCCTGCACGAGTGCGCCCTGTGCCGCGGTCATCGGCAGTTCCTCCTCAAGAATGGCCGGTGCGAGGAGCGGTTTGATCGCCCGGATGCGCAGGTCGGCGGTCGGTGGTGTCGTGGTGGCTGGGATCACTGTGAGAGTCGGGTGCGCTCAATGCGCGCCGAGAACCTGCCTGGCCTGGTCCGTCAGCGCGGTGCGATTGATTTCATCGTCGCGGGCAGGTGGTGATGAAACTCCGAGTGTGCGGGCCCTGGCCTGCAGGCTGAGCCAGGCGAGGGATTCCCGTTCTCCGCCGGCTGCCTGGGAAGCCGCGATTGTCTGGGCGGCGGTGGTCGATGTGAGCTGTTCCGGAGCCAGGAGATTTTTTTCTCCGAGAAAGAGTGTGAGCGAGGCGCCAAGGACTTCGAGCCATGCCTTTGGCGAAACCGGTGGCATGTAGGTCATGCCCTGGCCGGCGGGAAACGAAGACCACTCCATGTACTGGCGGATTTGCTGGTGAAGTTTTGTCAGCTCGATGTCCATGGTTGCCGGCGTCCAGCGTGCCGAGAACTGCTTCCGTTCGCGAAATTTTCTGACATCCCAAACGCGCAGCAGGATTTCCGTGTCGCCCTCCATCTGCCGCAAGGCGCCCGTGAAGACGTAGTCGAGGCCTTCGGCGCAGGTTTCGACCAGTTGACGAAGATTCTCGGTCGTCCATTCCGTGGGGAAAAGAGCGTAGTGTTTGGCGTCGCCGACGAGTCCGACCGCGGCAATCGGGGAGTAGATCGGACAGGAGCAGAAGGTTTCCGCCAGCCACAGTGGCAGGGCCCGTGTCAGTCGCCCCAGTTCCTCCTCAGGCTGCTTCATCAACGAAAGGGCCTGGGGGTTTCCGGGCAGGGCGAGTTGGGCGAAGGCGACGCGTCGGAGGCGGTCCCCCTTTGGAGGCAGGATCTGCGTGGCGATGGGTTCGAGGCCGTACAGCCAGATGGGCTTGCTGATGCTGATCAGGCTGATGGAAGACGGGCCGCGCGGAGCGGATGGATTGCCTTCACCGCCC
Source organism: Opitutaceae bacterium (assembly GCA_015075305.1). Lineage (NCBI taxonomy): Bacteria > Pseudomonadati > Verrucomicrobiota > Opitutia > Opitutales > Opitutaceae > Opitutaceae bacterium. The sequence continues at coordinate 184,491 of JABTUS010000010.1, forward strand.
GCGCCGGGTTGTGGAGGCGGAGGCAGGCGGCCCTGCTTCTCGGCTTCGATCAATTCGGCGAGCGCGTTGGAGAAGCCATACAGGCGCTCCTCGAGGTCCTGCTGTCGGAGCGAGAAAAGTATGTCGAGGGTATGCCGCGCTGCGGTGGTGTTGCGCGTGGCGAGATAGGCCTGCAGCAGGTTGAGCCCGGTGGCCGGACCGTGGCGCTCGGCGTCGTAGCGGGGTGCGACGAGCTCGGCGATCGACTCCACGTATCCGGTTGATCCGAGGTCGCCCGAGATGGTGACAAGGACGTCGGCACGGTCTCCGGCGCTGTCCAGAACCTGCTCGTAGAGCGCCAGGGCTGAAGCGAGATCGCGCTGGTCGAGCTTTTCGCGAGCGGCAGCCAGTGTGGCCGCTATGGAGCCGAGGCTGTTCCGGCCATCATTCGAGGAATCAACCTCTGCGCTTGGTTCGGCCTCCACTGATTCAGAGCTTGGCAAGGCGTTTGATGCTGGTGAGGGCGCCGCCGTCGGAGCCTTTTTCGATGAGAAGCGGTCAAGAAATCCCATGTTGGAAGCCAATGCGCATGAGATGCTGCTGGCGAAGCGAAAAGAGGAGTCTTCAAAAGTGCCTGAAACGGCGGGGATCCAATCAGGATCGGGGGCGCGGTGAGTGAAGCTGCGAGGGGGAAATTCCCTCGCGAAGCGCGACTGTGGCGAGAACCTTGGGGACGTAGAGCTGGGTTTCGCTGGGAAGGTCGCGGCTGATCGCAGCGAATGTCCGTGGGCTGCGGCTGCCCAGAGTGCGTCCGACGCGACCCTCTCCCGCATTGTAGGCGGCGATGGCGAGCGGCCAGTCGCCGAAACGATCGTGGAGTCTTTTGAGATATCGTGCGGCCGCCTGGGCGCTCTTTGCCGGATTTGTCCGCTCATCCGGGAGGTAGGTGCTCAATCCCAGGCTCTCGGCGGTGGCGGGCATCAGCTGGAAGAGGCCTTTGGCACCGACCGGGCTGCGCGCGTTTGGATTGAAGGAGGACTCGACCTCGGCGATCCAAGCCAGTGCAGGCGGGATGCCCTCTTTGGCAAACGCCGCCTTCAGTCCGGGAATGAGCGCCGCAGCACGCGCGGGAACGGGCCGGGTCGCGAGCCGGGTTTTCCAGAGGTCATAGTGAGGGATTGCGAGGTCTGGCGCGACAGGCGGAGGCGGTGTCAATGACTCTCTGGCGGCCTCTCCTGCGGCATCGGCGAGGTCGACGCGTTCGCTGAGCCAGTCCATGAGGTCCGAGCCCTGGGCTGTGGCCTCCAGCATGTCCAATGCCGCCCGTGCGGCGGGAGCCAGGCCGGCAAGCTCCTCGAGGGACTGTGATTGGAGCGCCGATTGCAGTTTCCCCAGAAACGCGTTCCATGCCTCGGGCGAAACGAATTCGTAGTCGGCCTTGATTTCATCGGGCGCATACTCGTCGAAGAGCCGCCTGCCGATGTCATAGAGGCTGCCCGAGGGGAAACTCGCGGCCGGACTCGGTTTGGGTGAGGGAGCCATGCTCCCTGATTCCTCAGCCGCGATGTTACCCGCGGCGAGGAAGGCACTCAAGGCGATCAGAGGAACTTTCATCGTCCTCACCTGACCGCCTGAAATGTGCTGGGTTCAATCTGGAGAAGCGCGGCGCAGAGCGCCGCCGCGTCTCCAGCGTCAAAACAATCTACTTCTTTTTCTTTGCAGCTTTGGTCGCCTTCTTGGCGGGTTTTGCTTTGGACGCTTTCTTGGATGCGGCTTTCTTGGCCATAGTTTCTTTTGTTGGGTTATCGTTTTGTTTGGCCACTCAGCACTGATGTTGAATGGTCAATACTGGGAACGTCCAAACGTTACGAAGAATTTCTGACAAAACGCGAGACTGATTCTTGCATAAATGCGATTTCTTTCACGGCTCAGTTGAAGCCGTGATTCCTGAAGCGGGAAATTCCGATCGGAAACTGGCGGTGATTTGGAAAGGCAGCGAATCCCCCTTGTGTGCGCGACGCCGGAACAAATGCGATTTTACCTCTGAAAAACTCAATCGCGCATCATCACGCGCGATGAGCGCGGCGATTGGAGTGAGGGAAATTTTCAGACTCGCTCGAACGTGTGAGGCGCATCGATTTCTGATGCGGCCACGCGCGCTTCGCGGACAGCGAGCGCGATTTTTTCCGCGACCTCGGGCATCAGCGCGGCCTCGTGTCCCGTCATGATCTGCAGTCGCAGCCGGGATCTTCCCTTTGGAATCACCGGATACTCCAGCAGGTTCAGCAGCACTCCCTGTTCTGCGCAGCGCCTGACGGCGTGGCGTGCGGCTGTTTCGCTGCCAATCGGAATGGATACGATCGGACCAAGTCCGCCGCCGGGTTCGAGTCCGCAGCGGGCGAGCGCAGCTCGCAGGATGACCACCGACCGGCGAAGGGCGGCGCGCCGGGCGGCTCCCTCGGGAGAGCGAACAATGGCGAGAGCCTGGGTTGCGGCCGCCACCTGGGAGGGGGAGATCGTGCTGCTGAAGAGATACGCGGGTGAGCGGGCGCGGATGTAGTCGCAGAGTTCAGCGCTCCTGACCGCGACGAATCCACCGCTGCCTGCGAGTGTCTTTGAGAGGCTGCCGATGATGACGGGCACCATTCCGAGCAGCGATTGGATTTCGATTTCGCCCGCCCCCTCCGATCCGGTGCATGCCAGATCGTGTGATGCATCGACGACCAGGCATGCGCCGAACTCCGCGCAGAGCTGATGCAGCGAGGACAGGTCCGCGCAGGCGCCGTCGGAAGGGAACAGACCGCAGGTGATGAGAAAGATGGACTGATCCCTGTCCATGGAGCGAAGCCTGCGGAGGCATCGACGCGCGTGATCGAGGTCGAGATGTCGGAAGGTGTGTATCCGGCGGGTGGAGCAGGCTGCACCGCAGCGCACCCCGCTGCTGATGGATGCGTCCATGACGATTGCGTCCCGTGGATCCGCCAGCGCCCGCATGGCTCCATGGCCGGCGGCCCAGCCTGAAGGGAAAAGGGCGACGTGCGGCAGGTGCAGCAGATCCCCCAGGCTTCCTGCGAGCGCGTCGGCTTCGTCGGTCAGGCCGGTGAGGGCCGCCGATCCCGCGCTGCTGGTGCCGAGGCGATGAATGGCGGATGCGGCGGCCTGCCTGACCAGCGGATGGGCTGACAGACCCAGGTAGTCGGAGGACGTGAAATTCAGACCTTCGAAGACTGTGCCGTTGCGTTCCCGCACCACGGCAAAGGGTTTTGGCGCCTCGAGCATTCGCCGATCATAGGGCAGGAGATTCTGAACGGATCGCTGCATGATGCGCGCATGCAGGGCAGCGGAACGGGTCAGGACGCAATCAAGGGTTGTGGTGCTTGGTGAGGATTCTGACTGTGGAGGGTCATTTGAAACAGGGTTCATGGGAACGAGAGAGGAGCGTTGGGCGCTGGAAACGGGCGCTTTGCCGCAGACCGATGAGGGTCAGGACTCTGATATTAGCGGAATTTTCACACGGATTTCCCGGGAGCCGGCGAAATGGCATCGGGAATATTTTCCCATCGGATTTCCGAATGTCCCGGGACATTTTTCACGAAATCTGCTAATCTCGCCGCGTGGAAATCAGCCCAACCCCTGACAACCGGCGCCGAGTCGTGCTGGTCGAAGATCATACGATGGTGCGCCAGTTGATGGCTGTCATCGTGAAGGAGCAGTTTGCGCTTTCGCTTGCCGCTGACTGCCGAACGGTGGCGGAAGGTGTCGCGGCGTGTCTCCGGGAGAAGCCGGATCTGGTCATCATTGACTGGATGCTTCCGGACGGACGCGGGTTCGACGTCGTGAGGGCGGCGGGCCCCAAGCTGCCGCGAACGAAGTGGATCTTTGTTTCCTCGAATGAGCAGGAGCACATGGTGCGTGAAGCCATCTCCCTCGGCGTGCACGGCTTTGTCCTGAAGCGTTCGGATCTTTCCCAGCTCCGCGAGGCGGTGCACAAGGTTCTGGATGGCCAGAGCTACTATTGTCCCGCCAGTTCGCGACTGCTGGTGGAGAGTCTTCGCAGCGAGGCGAAGACGGTCCGGAGCAACCTGACACTGCGGGAGCGCGAGGTCCTGAGAGGTTTCGCCAGGGGTGAAAACACCAAGGCCATGGCCGAGCGTCTTGAGCTCACCACGAAGTCCGTCCACAATCTGCTGGCGCGCGTGAAGGAGAAGCTGGGAGTCTACGAGCCGGGCCCCTTGGTGAGGTATGCCATCAAACACGGCCTCGTCGAGGAGCCCTAGGTCTGCACGAGTCCCGCGTTGACCGGCGGGCTGGTTCTCCTAGGTTCAACCCTCTCACGGATGAACCGGGTGCACATCAAGACCTACGGATGCCAGATGAATGAACGCGACAGCGAGGCGGTCGCGGCCATGCTGCGCGCGCGGGGCTACCGGATCGTTTCGGATGAGGATGACTGTGATATTCTCCTCCTGAACACCTGCTCCGTGCGGGATGCCGCGGAACAGAAGGCCATCGGGAAGGCCGGGTATCTTTCCGCGCGAAAGCGCCGTCAGCCGGATTTCATTCTCGGGATCCTGGGTTGCATGGCTCAGAATCGCGGTGCCGCGCTGCTCGACCAGTTGCCCGATGTGGATCTGGTGGTCGGCACGCAGAAGTTTCACCAGGTTCCCGGCTATCTTGACAATCTTCGGGCTGCGCAGGCGGCGGGGGTGCCGATAGGCAGGAGCATTGTCGATATTGCGGAGGAGGCGGGATCTCAGAACACCATCAAGGATCATTTGCTGGGTGACCCTTCGGATGAAACCGCGGTGGAAAGGCAGGTGACCGCCTTTGTTTCGATCCAGCAGGGCTGCAACATGTCGTGCGCCTTCTGCATTGTGCCCAGGACAAGGGGCGACGAGCGATCGCGCCCCATGGACGACATAGTGCGCGAATGCGAGATGCTGGCCGCACGGGGAGTGCGTGAAGTCACACTGCTTGGGCAGATTGTGACGAGTTACGGTCGGAGGGATTATTCCGGTGTCGGGGGCCGGTCGCCGTTTGTGCAACTGATAGAGCGCGTGCATGCAATCGACGGCATATCCCGCATCCGTTTCACTTCGCCGCATCCCAGGGGGTTCAAGCAGGACCTCGTGGACGCCTATGGCCGGCTGCCGAAATTGTGCGGCTATGTGCATCTGCCGATGCAGAGCGGCAGCGACCGGGTTCTCCGGGCGATGAATCGACCCTATACGGCGGCGAGATACCGGGAGATTGTGGAATCTCTGCGGTCGGTCCGGCCGGAGATGTATTTTTCCACGGATGTCATCGTCGGGTTTCCTGGTGAAACAGACGAGGAGTTCGAGCAAACCCGGAGGTTGTTCGAGGCATGCAACTATGACATGGCGTACGTGTTCAAGTATTCGGTGCGCTCCGGCACGCCTGCGGCCGCACTGACGGATCAAATTCCGGATGACGTGAAGGAGCATCGGAATCAGGTGCTGCTTGAGATTTTAAGGCGCAATTCCGCGAGCCGGAGTGCGCGGCTCGTGGGCAAAGTCGAGGACGTGCTGGTGGAAGGCCGTGACAAGACCGGGAGACATCTCATGGGGCGCACGGATGGCAACCGCGTGGCTGTGTTTGACGGGGAAGCCCGCTTGATTGGCGAGGTGGTGCCTTTGAGAATTGACCGTGCGAGCGTGAGCACGCTTTACGGTGAGCCTGTGCTTGCAGGCGTGGAATCGGCCGCTTCCTGAACCTTTCCCTTCATGACACTCTTTTTCGCCACTTTTCTAACCGGCGCCGTCCTGGTTTCGATCGGGGTGCTGTTTCTCATGGCAAGCCCTGCGATCATCAGCTCCCTCAAGGCCTTTCCGCGGTCCCGACTGGCGACAATCATCCTGTTTGGAGGAGCGGCAATCTGGTTTCTCTGGAAAATATGGACGCTGTCCGAGGCGGATTTCGGCGAATATCGAAAGATCCTCTTTGTTGGCTTTGCAGCTGTCGCCCTGGCGTCATTCTTCTGCGTGCCTGATTTTCTTGCCGTGCGCGGACTGGCTGCGCTCACGCTCCTTGCGGCGACTCCGTTGCTGGGAGCGGCATACATGCAGTACGATTTTCCGCAAAGAAGGTTCATGGTTGCGGCCGTGTATGCGGGCATCGTCGTCGCGATCTATCTGGGGGCCGTGCCGTTCCGGCTGCGTGATTTCCTGGGATGGGTGTTCAACCGGCCGGTGCGTTCCCGCATCGTCGGAGGCACGCTTGCGGCCTACGGGTTTCTGCTGGCGGCGATCGCCTTCACGTATTGAGCCACCGCTCATGGCCTTTCCGCCTGCTGAAACTCCCTCCGCTCCGCCGGTGCTCCTGGTGATAGCCGGGCCGGCGGGATCGGGGAAGACCACGCTCTGCGAGCGGATGGTGAGGGAGATTCCGGGATTCTCCCGGGTTGTGACCGCCACAACGCGACCGCCTCGCGACGGGGAGATCAATGGCGTGCATTATCACTTTCTCACGCCGGAGGAGTTCGATGCAAGACTGGCGGACAACGCGTTTCTCGAGTGGGCAGTTGTCCACCAAAAGCACCGCTATGGAACCCTGGCGGCGTCCGTGATGGGACCCTTGTTGGAGGGCAGGAGCCTGGTCATCAATGTGGATGTACAGGGTGTCGATGCCTTTCGCCGCGCGGCGCTTCACGATGCCCTGCTGGCGCGCCACCTTGCGACCGTTTTCATTGAAGTGCCTGTCGAGGAGCTCAGGAGGCGGATGGTGAAGCGAGGTCAGGACTGCGATGAGGAGATAACCCATCGCCTTCAGACTGCGGAACGGGAGTTGAGGGAGGCCGTGAAGTTTGACTACTGCATCCACAGCCGCAGCCGTGACGAGGATTTTCGCGCACTGGTGGAGATCCAGAGAAGGGTGCAGCAGCGTGTGCGCGCCGGAGGCCGCCGAAACTAGAGACTCTCGCGAGCGGGCGGGCTAGCTCAACTGCCCGACATCGACCCCGAGTATCTTTGCGGCGGCGACGCGATCGCCACCCAGGGCGTGAACAACACGCTCGGTGTATTGCTTCTGCTGACCGGCCAGGTAGTCGGCGAGATTGGGCCATTGCCTGACCTCCCGCAGGCGCATAGGCAGCTGCTGCGAGGTGACAATGCGCACGTCGGTGGTGGCGGCGATCTTCAGCACCAGTTGCTGAAGCTCGCTGAGGTTGCCCGGCCAGTGGTAGGCCTGCAGCACACCCAGTGCGTCGTCGGTGAACTCGATCAAGTTGGAATCGAAGTGCGGATTGGTGGCCTTCGCGCAAAAATATTTGACCAGGAGGGGGATGTCCTCGACGCGGTCGCGCAGGGGCGGCAGCGCGACCGGAAGGGAGGCGACCCTGTAGAAAAGCTCATCGTGAAACTGCTCCTCCTCGGTCAGTTTTTCCAGGTCCTCGTTCGTCGTGCAGATGAGGCGAAAATCCTGCGAGGTGTTGCGAAGAACGCTGACCAGCTCCTTTTGCATGGCCATGGGGAGGCATTGCAGATGCTGGAGAAAGAGTGTTCCGCCTCTGGCCTGGGATATCCACTCACCGCCGGTTCCGTTCTGGCCGAGAAGACCCTCGCGGAAATTGGCGTCAGAACTGAGGGAACAGTCTATGCGGACGAGCGGTGCGTCGGAGGTGGCGGCGCTGGCGTGCAGGATTTCGGCTATCGTGCTCTTGCCGGTGCCGTTTTCCCCCTGGAGCAGAACGGGGGTGCGGACGGCTGCGAGTTTCTTGACCTGCTGGATGAGCTTTTGGATCCTGCCGCTTCGGCCGACGAGCCGGCCCTCGATGTCGGCGGCCCGCGCCGCAGGGATGGGAGAGGCGCTGCTTCGTTCCGCGTTCAACTGGCGGAACTCGAGTCCGCGTTTGAGCGTTGAGATCAGTTCATCGACCCGGAATGGCTTCTGGAGGTAGTCGAAGGCGCCGTACTTGAGCGCCTGGATCGCCGACTCGGTGCTGGCGTAGGCGGTCATGATGATCAGCACGCAGTTTGGGTCGTAGGCCTTGATCTGCTTGAGCAGCGTGATGCC
>JABTUS010000010.1:197500-234528 GCA_015075305.1 Opitutaceae bacterium
GATCTAACCATGGCCAGGATGAAACTCCGGTAAAACGGAGTGAAGGTCCGAACCGGTCACTCTTGAGAAAGTGTCGGATGAGCTGTGGTTAGGAGCGAAAGACTAATCAAACCCTCTGATAGCTGGTTCTTTCCGAAATATATTTGGGTATAGCGTCGAGCGCTGATCTGTGGAGGTAGAGCACTAAATAAGCTAGGGCCCCTACCGGGGTACTGAACTTAATTAAACTCCGAATACCATAGAGTGAAGCTCGGCAGTCAGACTGTGGGGGCTAACCTTCATAGTCGAGAGGAGAATAATCCAGACCATCGGTTAAGGTCCCAAAATATGGCTCAGTGGAAAAGGATGTGATTTTGCTTAGACAATGGGGATGTTGGCTTAGAGGCAGCCATCATTTAAACAGTGCGTAACAGCTGACCCATCGAGCGAAATTGCGCCGAAAATGATCGGGACTCAAGCCATATACCGAAGCCATGGACTCCACGCAAGTGGAGTGGTAGGAAAGCGTTCCAGTTGCAGCGAAGCAGAAGGGTTACCAACTGTGGAGCGACTGGAAGTGAGAATGCAGACATAAGTAACGATAAAGCCGGCTAAAATCCGGCTCGCCTTAATTCCAAGGATTCCTGGGGAAGGTTCGTCCTCCCAGGGTTAGTCGGGTGCTAAGATGAGGCCGTAAGGAGTAATCGATGCCAATCTGGTTAATATTCCAGAACCGATGTACAACTATCCTATCAGTGACGGATTGTATCAGCCAACGGACCTGTTTCGACAAGGCACTGCGAAGCCACGGCTTAGCGGATGTTGGTAATAGCAGTCCCAAGAAAAGCAGATAGGCCACTATGTATATCGCCCGTACCGTAAACCGACACAGGTGGAATAGATGAGTATTCTAAGGCGCGCGAGTTAAATCTCTCTAAGGAACTCGGCAAATTGACCCCGTATCTTCGGTATAAGGGGTGCCCCGCGAGGGGCCGCAGATAAGAGCGTCAACCGACTGTTTAGCAAAAACACAGCTCTCTGCTAAGTCGCAAGACGACGTATAGGGAGTGACACGTGACCAATGCGGAAAGGTGAAAGCGTGAGGTGCAAGCTTCGCGTCTAAGCCCCCGTGAATGTCGGCCGTAACTATAACGGTCCTAAGGTAGCGAAATTCCTTGTCGGGTAAGTTCCGACCCGCACGAATCGTGTAACGAGTTGACGACTGTCTCGGAGAGAGGCTCGGTGAAATTGTAGTGGCGGTGAAGATGCCGCCTACCCGCAGCAGGACGGAAAGACCCTATGCACCTTTACTGTAAGCTGTTATTGTCGCTTGACTTCCAATACGTAGAATAGGTGGGAGACTTCGATGCCTGGTTTCAGGATCAGGCGGAGTCACAACGTGAAATACCACTTTTTGTTGGTTAGGCGTCTAACCTCGAACCATCAACTGGTCGTGGGACAGTGATAGCAGGTCAGTTTTTCTGGGGCGGAATCCTCCCAAAGAGTAACGGAGGATTACGAAGGTTCCCTCAGCCCGGTCGGTAATCGGGCTATAGAGCGCATGAGTATAAGGGAGCTTTACTGTGAGACCAACAAGTCGAGCAGTTGCGAAAGCAGGTTCAAGTGATCCGGTGGTTGAATGTGGAATCGCCATCGCTCATAGGACAAAAGGTACGCTAGGGATAACAGGCTGATCGCGCCCAAGCGTTCACAGCGACGGCGCGGTTTGGCACCTCGATGTCGGCTCATCACATCCTGGGGCTGGAGAAGGTCCCAAGGGTTCGGCTGTTCGCCGATTAAAGTGGTACGCGAGCTGGGTTCAGAACGTCGTGAGACAGTTCGGTCCTCTATCCGCTGTGGGCGTCTGTGATTTGAGGGGTTCATTCTCTAGTACGAGAGGACCGAGAATGACGAACCTCTGGTGTTCCGGTTGTCACGTCAGTGGCAGCGCCGGGTAGCTATGTTCGGAAGGGATAAGCGCTGAAAGCATCTAAGCGCCAAGCCCATCCCAAGATAAGATCACAATCCGTCGCAAGACGGTGCAGGGTACGGGTAGACCACCCGTTCGATAGGCCAGAAGTGTAAGCGTAGCAATATGCTCAGCTTACTGGTACTAATGACCCTGCCGGTTTATGCAAACCCAGTATCTGGGCGTTTGTTTTACCTCCTTCAGGATTTCCAACCCTAAACTTCACTTTCTCGATCGTTCGCGATCTGAGATTCCCTTCCTGGTGATCACATGCCGGGGGCTCCACCCGTTCCCATCCCGAACACGGCCGTTAAGCCCCGAGCAGCCAATGGTAGTAGAACGTTAGGTTCCGCGAGAGTAGGTCGTTGCCAGGTTTATGGCCCGGATTGTGCCAAGCGCACGATCCGGGCCTCTTTTTTTCACAGCCATTCCTTCGGCGTATCCGAAAATTTTTGCCCTTGTGACACAGGTGCATTTTGATTCTCCCATGAACTTGGCGCTTTCCACGACGGCCTGCTTCACACGAAGTCTTTCAATGCCTGCCCCATTCCTGCGCTGCCATCGAATCGCCATCCGCTGCCTCGGCCTTCTGCTGGCTTCCCTTGGCTGCGTCGTCCTGCATGGCGCGCTTCCCGAGAACGTCATAACCGATCTGCGCTCCAGGGCTGCATCCGGAAATCCCATCGCCCAGTACAATCTGGGCATCGCCTACGCAGATCCCAACGATCCCATCTCTGATCTCAGTGAGGCCTACGCTTGGCTGACGCTGGCGGCGGAACGAGGTTCCAACCAAGGCGCCCTCAATACCCTCCTGCCCAAGCTTTCGTCCTCCCAGCTCGCAGAGGGAAAGCGGAGGCTGGAGGAGAAACGCGCGCAATTGGCGCGGGCGGCGGAGCAGTCTCCCTTCATCACTCCTGCCAGTTCGTCTGTCAGTGCCGCTCCATCCCAGGACGCGGACATCGCTTCGCTTCGTGCGGAACAGCGGCGATTGAGCGCAGAGATAGCAGCCGCGAGACGTGAAGCCGACGCGGCAAAGAGCGCTTCGATTGCCAAGGTCGCTGAGTTGAATCAACAGCTTGCGGAGCGTGACAGGCTGATTGCCGCGCTCCGGGCGCAGGCTTCCCCCGCTCCGGCCACGAGCGCTGGTGAATCGTCGAACGTCGCTTCGCTGGAGGCTGCGTTGAAGCGATCCGATGCCGCCCGCGAAAATCTCGCGCGTGATCTGGCCGCTCTTTCAAGTGAGGCGACCGCCTTGAAGGAACAGCTTGCGTCGGAACAGCGCGCCCGTGCGCAGCTCGCGTCTGATGCCCTCGCAACGAAGGATCGGGCGGCGGATCTGGCCACGGCGAAAAATCAGACCGCATCTTTGCGCAGTGAGCTGGACAAGGCGCGCTCCGCGGCGTCGCAGGCCCTCGCACAGGTGGCGGCTCTCGCTGCTGCAAAAGAGAAGGCGGAACTGCACCAGCGCACGTCTTCAGCGGACAAGGATCTCGAACTCGCGAAGACTCGCACCGACCTTGATTCCGCAAGACTTCAGCTTGCCCAGCGGGATGAGTCCATCGCCCGGCTGAAGGAGGAGACTCGGCGTCTGGCCGATGAAGTTGCGTCAGCGAAACTCGCCGCCGCAGCTTCCAATGAAATTTCCCAGCTCAGATCCGATCTGCAGGCCGCGCGCACCGCGCTGACTGCCGTGGAGAAAGAGCGGGATGACCTCAGGCTTGCGCCGGCGCCACCTCCTGCCGCCGATGCAGACGAAGTCGCGAATCTCAGGAAACAGCTCACGGATACAGAATCAAAGCTGACCACCGCCCTTCGGAGCTACACGCTCCAACAAGGCGAAATTGAAGCCGCCCGAAAGACGATTGCCTCCTTGACGGAGGACCGCGATCAAGTGGCGTCCCAACTTGCGCAGGCCACGCAGGAGAAATCCGCCTTGTCGCAGGAGATCACCGCCGCCACCCCGGTTCTTGCCGAAATCAACACCCTTCGCGACCAACTCCGCTACGCGCAATCGCAGACCGGTGCGATGGCTCTTGAGGTCAATCAGCTCAAAACCCGCCTTGCACTCGCGGCTCCGAGTGTCGCCGGTGCCTATGGATCTCCCACGCGCCCAGGCTCGGTCGCCGCTGCGGCAGTTGTCGCAACTCCGCCGGAAAAAGCCGTGCCAACAACAACCGCGTCCCCTGCCATGAAGCCGGCGAGTGCGCCGCCTCGCGACAACTCCGCCGCGGCCGCCTCCAATGCAGCCGGTGCACCGCGTGTTCATGTGGTCAAGCTGGGTGATTCCCTGTCGAAGATTGCAATGCAGTACTACGGTCAGTCGAATCGGTGGGAGGAGATTGCGGCTGCCAATCGTGACGTCCTCCCCAATCCGAATCAGCTCGTTGTCGGCACGCCGCTGCGAATTCCCTAGGCCATTCGCAGGTCGCGCAACCCAGTCCTGCCGCCCGCCCGTCCCAGGTGATGCGTGCTCAGGCTGCGGAGATGCGCCGGATTTCTCCCAGCCGCCTCACGAGGAGGCATGTGAGAACGAAGGCGAGCAGCGGCAGGCAGGCGATCGTCGCGAAGACCGGGGTGAAGGACACATTCTGCACGGTCCAGCCGATGAGCTGCTGCGAAATCGCGCCCATCAACCCGCCCAGCGCGCCCCCGAATCCCGAAACCGTAGCCACAACCTGCTTCGGAAACACCTCTGCCGGCAGCGTCATGTTCGCCCACGCGGCGTGACAGAACATCGCCACGCTCATCAGGGTCACCGCCGCCACTGGCGTCGGCACGCGGATGATCAGCACGCAGCAAGCGGGAATGACGAGAGAGGCGCTCCCCATGACCATCTTGCGCGCCCGGTCGAGGCTCCAGCCCTGGCGGACCAGCCAGCCGGGAATCATGCCTCCCAGAATGTTCCCGATCGCCGACGCCATGAAGGGAATGCCACTGTATTTGCCGATGTCGGCGAGGTTGAAGCCACGCGCTTCCTGGAGAAACAGCGGCGTCCAAAAAATGAAGAAATAGGAAATCGGATCGGTCAGCATGCGCGCCAGAAGGCAGCCCCAGGTCTCCCGCATCCGCAGCAGCCGCGACATGGGGATCCTGGGTTCGTCTTTCGCGGCTGTCGTCTCGTGGCCCTCGATCAGACGGCGCTCGCCCTCGCTCAGCCGAGGGTGTTCCCGAGGCACACGGTAGATCAGCATCCAGGCCACCACCCACAATCCGCCGATCGCGCCGCCGGCGACAAAGGCCGAGCGCCAGCCCCAGAGCAGTGTGCACACCGCCGCCAGCGGTGGCGCCAGCGCCGCGCCGACGGCCGTTCCGGAGTTGAAGATGCCGATCGCCAGCGCCCGCTCGCGCACCGGAAACCATTCCGACACGGTCTTGACCCCCGCCGGGAAGTTCGCGGGCTCGGTGGCACCCAACAGAAACCGGAAAACCGAGAACTGCAGCGATGTCCGGGCGAACGCGTGCAGCGCATTCGCGACCGACCATCCGGTGACAAAAACGATGAATGAACGCCGCGTGCCCAGCTTGTCGATGATCCGCCCGCTCACCGCGTACATGATCATGTAGCTGATCAGGAACGCCGAGGTGACATGTGAATACTCCACCGTCGAGATTCCCAGCTCCGTCTTGATCGTGCCTGCGAGTACGGACAAGGTCTGGCGGTCGAGGTAGTTGAGCGTCGTGGCGAGACACAGCATCGCCACGATGTACCAGCGCAGTCCGCGTATCGGTCGGCTCATGGGAGAGGCGTCGCGCTCCCGGGACGCTCAGCAGGCATCGCGGGGCGAAAGGAGTGATGCGGAAGGCGCATCGAGATACACGGACGCCGCGGAGTGGGTGCGAACGATGGAGGCGGGACAGCGGGTGCCGATCGGACCTTCCAATGCATCGCGAACGGCCTGCGCCTTGCGCGTATCCGGAACACAGCAGATCCAGCGTTTGGCCCGGAAGAGCGCCGGGCACGACAGCGTGAGGGCGCGGGTCGGCACCGCCGCAAGGGAAGGGAAGTGACCTTCGCCGACCTGCTGCTGACGGCACTTCGCATCAAGTTCGGCAATTTTCACGGTGGCTGCGTCATTGAAATCGGCGACATGCGGATCATTGAAGGCTATATGGCCGTTTTCGCCAAATCCCACGAACGCCAGGTCAATGGGCGCGCGATTCAGCAGCGCGCTGTACCGCGCGATTTCACCCTCAACATCCCTGGCGTCGCCCGCGAGGTAGCTGCAGGCGGCCAGCTTCTCCCGTTGCTCGACGCGTTCCCGCAGCCAGCGTCGAAAGCTCGCCGGATGCTGGTCCGAAATCCCCAGATATTCATCCATGTGGAAGACCTCGACCCGCGACCAGTCGACACGCTGGTCCGCAACCAGCTGGTCGATCATCTCCGCTTGGGAGTTTCCGGTTCCGACGATGATGCGCACGCTACCGTGCTCGTTCAGGGCTGCGCGCAGAACCTGCGCGGCTTCGCTCGCGGCAGCGATCGCCATCTCACTGCTGGTGGCGTAAACGCGGACATTCGCGTGCCCGTACTTCTCGGTTCGAATGGATGATTGGCTTATCATAAAAGGGGAAAAGGCGGGGTACGGAAGGAAGACCGTAACTCCAAGAAGGAATCAAGGCTATTTCTCATAAACGAGAAATATTTCTTGAACATCCTCCGCTTTTTCTCGCTTTCTAACTGGCAGCCGCCACGCCATTGCCATCATGACGCCGCCATTCGACCTTCACGACGAAACAGCTCTCATCACCGGAGGAGGCACTGGCCTGGGTCTTGCGATTGCCACGTGCCTTGTGGCCGCGGGGGCGCGCGTCGTCCTGGTCGGGCGCCGGATGCCGGAGCTCGAAGCGGCCTGCGCGCAACTCGGAACGTCCGCTCGATTCGTGGCCCACGATATCACAGCCTTGGAAAAAGCCGATGAGGTCCTCGCACAAGCGGAGCGCGCCGTCGGATCCCCAATTTCCATCCTCGTGAACAACGCAGGCAACCACCTCAAGCGGCTGGCCGTGGAAACCACTTCCGCTGACTTCGATCAAGTCATGCGCACGCACGTCCACGCTTCTCACGCCCTGACGCGGGCCGTGCTGCCCGGCATGATTTCCCGCCGGCACGGCAACGTGCTGTTCATCGCCTCGATGGCATCCTTTCTCAGCATACCCGGAGTGGTTGCCTATGCTGCTGCAAAGTCAGCGTACCTGGGCATGGTCCGCACACTCTCAGCGGAAGTGGCGCCATCGGGCGTGCGCGTGAATGCGATCTCGCCCGGCTGGATCGATTCCGCCATGACCCGGCGCGCGTTCGACGCCGATCCCGTGCGCAAACAAAAGGTGCTTTCACGCACGCCGATGGGCCGCTTCGGCGAGCCTCAGGATATTGGCTGGGCCGCTGTTTACCTCTGCGCCCCCGCCGCCCGCTTTGTGACGGGCGTAACCCTCCCCGTCGACGGCGGTGCGGTCACCGGCTTCTGATTTCTCTCATGCCCAAAATCAAAAAACTCCATTTCTTCCGTGCCGTATCCCCCTTGTCCCGGCCTCTGGCCGACAGCACGCATCAACTGAAGGAGATCGGCTTCATCATACTAAAGCTTGAGACCGACACCGGTGTCACCGGTGAGTCCTACCTGCTGTCCTTCAACTATTCCCCGTTCGCGATTGCCGGTGCGCTCGAGGACATCCGCGCCATGGCGGAAGGCTGGGAGATTTCGGCCACCGGTGAATTCATCCGCCACTTCGAGCGTGAATCGGAATATTTCGGACTCTCCGGCATCCATCGCTGGGCGCTCGGACTGGTCAACATCGCCATGTGGGACGCGTGGGCAAAACATCTTGGCCAGCCAGTATGGCGCCTGTTCGGTGTCTGCCATTCCCGAGTTCCCCTCTATGGCAGCGGCGGCTGGATTTCGTACTCGCTCGACGAGCTGATCAGCGAGGTCACCGGTTACGTCCGCCGCGGATTTCGGGCGGTCAAGATAAAGGTCGGCTCGCCCGAGCTCTCGCGCGACATCGAGCGCCTCACGCGCGTCCGCGAAGCCGTCGGACCCTCGGTGGCCATCATGATGGACGCCAATCAGGGCATGACCGCGCTCTCGGCCCAAGCCCTCGCCAACGCCGTCCGCGCCCTTCAAATCACCTGGTTCGAGGAGCCGCTGCCGCACACCGACTTTGACGGCTATGCGACCCTCCGCCGCGGCGCCGGCATGGCCATCGCCATGGGCGAGCGGGAGTTTGATCTGGTCACACTGCGGAAACTCATCCACCGCCAGGCGATTGATCTCTGGCAGCCCGACATCCTCCGCCTCGGCAGCGTCGAAGCCTGGCGCGAATCCGCCGCTCTCGCGCACGCCCATCACATTCCCGTCCTGCCGCACTACTACAAGGAATACGATGTCCCGCTCCTTATGACCGTGCCCAATGCCTTTGGCGCGGAATCGTTCGACTGGGTCGATCCTCTGCTTTCACATCCCATCCGCATGGAAAACGGTTTTGCCTATCCGACGGACCGTCCGGGGTGGGGCTTCACCTTCAAGGAGCAAAGCCTCACCGAATTGCGTGTCGCGGTCGTGTCTTCCGGGGGGCGGGCGTGAGTTGGTTCGACATCCAGGTCAACGGCTACGGCGGGATCGACTTCAATCAGGACGATCTCAGCGCGGAGCAACTGCACCAGGCCTGCCGCTTGGTGGCGGAGCAGGGGGGCGGCGGCATTCTCGCCACGATCATCACCGAACTTCCCGACCGGATGGAAAGCCGGATACGGCGCCTGGTCGCCTTGCGCGCCGCGGATCCCTTGGCCGGGAAAATCATCGCCGGCATCCATGTCGAAGGACCATTTCTGAGCGCCGAACCTGGCTACAGAGGCGCGCATCCCGGCGAAGCGATCGGGCCAGCCTCGGAGATTCTGGCCGGTCGCCTGCTGGATGCCGCGGACGGCCTTCTGCGGATCTTCACGCTCGCGCCGGAACAGGACGCCGCCAACCGCGTGACCCGACTGCTCACTGAAGCCGGGGTCGTGGTGTCCGCCGGCCACACCAACGCTTCGCTGGATCAGTTGCGCGCAGCCATCGACGCCGGCCTGAAAATGTTCACGCATCTCGGCAACGGCTGTCCCGGGATTCTTCCCCGGCACGACAATATCATCCAGCGCGCCCTGTTCCTGCGGCGACAACTCTGCCTCTGTTTCATCGCCGACGGAATTCACATTCCGTTTCCGATGCTGCGCAACTACCTCGACCTGGCGCGGGACGCCGCTGGCTGCGTCGTCACCACCGACGCGAACGCTGCGGCGGGTTACGGCCCAGGTAGCCATCGCATTGGGCGGTGGGAAATCGAGGTGGGCGAGGATCTGGCGGTCTGGGCGCCGGATCGTTCACATCTGCTCGCTTCCGCTGTGCCGATGCCGATGGTGAAGGGGTTTCTCAGCCGGCACGTCGGCCTGGACGAGGAAACCATTCGACAGCTCACCGAGGTGTCGCCCCGCGCCGCGATCGGCCTCGTGGACTGAGGCTTCGTTTCCCATCAGGCGCGACCGGCTTCGGCAACTGCGCCGGGGGCCTTCGTGGAATCGCGCACCACCAGCTGCGTGGGCAGCACGATCCGCTGGGGAGGCAGCAGGGGATTCATGATCCGTTTCAGGGTCAGCTCTGCAAGATGCCTTCCAAGCTCCTCCGGGAAAGAGCGCACGCTTGTCAGCGCGGGCCAGAGATTGGCCGCTTCCGTGTCGTCAAATCCCGCCACACTGATTCCGCCCGGCACCGGGATCTGGGACTCCCGCAAGGCGTCGTACGCGCCCATGGCCACGCCGTCGGAACCGGCGAAGATGGCGGTGACCCGGTCCTTTCGGGAGAGAATCGACTTGGTGCTGAGATACCCAAGTTCGCGACCGTCCGACTGGATTTCGCTCCAGCGCGGTTCGAGCCCCGCCTCAGCCATGGCGCGCCGGTAGCCTTCGCCGCAACGTGCGAACCAGGGAAAATTGCGGTTGCCGATGAATAGAATCGCCCGGTGTCCCTGCCGAATCAGGTGTCGAGTGACGTCGTAACCGCCGCTGACGTCGTCCGCGCTGGCCTGGTCGCACTGCTCGTCCCCGCCGCCAAGGAGATTGTTGCCGAGCACGGCGAACGGCACTTTGCGGTGCCGCAGGGCCTCGAGCAGGCTGTGTGAATTGACTCCCGCGAGAATGACTCCGCGCGCGGGTGTGCGCCGACTGAGAATCTGCGGGAGGTGGAGCTCGCGTGCCGGGGTGTTCTGGTCGTAGCGGAAGGTCAGGAAGACGAGCTCCCATCCCTGCTCGGAGATGTACTTTTCCGCACCGGTGAGAACTCGCGCCTGAAAGGGGTGGAGGACATCGCGATTTGCGAGCACGTAGGCGATCACGCGGCCGGCGTTGTCCCCCTTCCTTTTCTCGAGATCCACGCCGAGTCGCGCGGCAGCGTCCCGGACCTTCTGCCTGATTGCGGGATCAACATTGTGCAGACCCGCCGCCACGCGAGTCACCGTTGCTGGACTGACCTTTGCCTGCTTCGCGATATCGTTGAAGGTGGCTTTCTTTTTCATCCGACCAGGGGGAGGTAGGGGCAGGCTTCAAACTTCCGTGCCTTAGGCAATGCCTAATTCCGAAGAATTTCATGAAGTTATAGCAGTGATTCAGATTTATAGGAAATAATGCTTGATTAATGAGAAATATTTCTCAAACAAGAGTGCCGTTCCGTTTTAGCCGCTCCTCGGCCTCTACTTCGCCTTTTCACCCCGTCCACCCAAACACCTGTGACCCATCAACATATGTTCACGTCCGTTCCTACTCTGGGAGCCCTGCGCTCCCGTGCGATCTATTCGGTCAGTGTGCTCAGCCTGTTTGCGGCTCTGACCGCCCCTGCCCAGATTAAACCGGAATCACCCGTATCCGAGAACACGGTCGAACTTTCGGTTTTCAGGGTCTCCGGTGAGCGCGACTACGGCTACCGCAAGCAGAGCACGGTCACGACTTCGCGCGTAGCGCTGAAGGTCGTCGAAAATCCCCAGGCTGTGGAGATCATTTCCGGCGAGCTGCTGCAAGACCTCGCGCTCACCATCCCTAGCCAGGCATTTCGCTATACCAGCAGCGTCATCGTGGGTGAGAACGAATCGATGCAGGCGGGCATCTACACCATGCGCGGATTCCAACTGCCCATGTTCTACAACGGCCTGGCGATCGCGAGTGTCGGGGGCGTCACACCGACGATGCCGTTGGACAACATCGATCGCATCGAACTCGCCAAGGGTCCGGTGGCTCTTTTCTACGGCAACACGCCTTCCAACGGCGTCGCCAACTTTGTGACCAAGAAGCCCCAGTTTCGCACCGCCACCGATGTCCAGCTATCGGCGGGCACGTACGATTTTACCAAGGCGCTGCTCGATACACAGGGGATCATCAGCAAGGAGCATGGCATTGCCTATCGTTTCATCAGTTCCTACCAAAACAGCGCAGGGCGTGTGGACGGGCAGGAGACTTCGCTGGTTTTCGCTGATCCTTCCTTCACCTTCCGTCCCAACGACCGCTTCGAGATCACCGCCGAACTCGCTTACACCAAGCAGCAGATCCCGCTGCCTGCGGATGTACGCGCGCTCCTGGTAAACCCACAGTTCTGGAAGGACCTCGAGACTCCGTCTCCCGCGCTCCTTCAGTTCATGGGAAACCGTTATGGCATGTCGGGAGCCCAGGCGATCAACCAGCGCTGGGGTATGGCGGCCGGCAATCCGAACGGCACGACCCAGGGCACCAACATGGGTGCGTACCTCAATAATTGGAGCACCGACATCTATGCGATGACCGGCTACCAGCCTTATCTCTACACCGGTGATCACATCGACTGGTGGCGTTATTCGAACCGAGGCGACAAGTTCTTCATCTATTCCCCTGAGTCGAACCAGGATGGCGATTCCTATTTCGCCGACGTGACCACAACCTTCAAGCCGCTCGAGCGCCTCGCGATCCGCTACCACTGGCTGCACATGCAGACCGAGCAGAATTTCATACGCCAGCTCTTCTTCCCCAACGCGGGGCGCCGGGCAGACGGTCGGATCATTTCGATGAACGCGTCAGCCGGAAATCTTTACCAGCCCGACCGCCTCGGCATATCCGATGCCCAGCAGATTGATCTTGCCTACGAACTGATCGGAGAAAAAACCAAGCACTTTTTCACCGGGGGGTTCGAACTGAACCGCTCCCTTGCCAAGACCTATTCCGCGACGTTTGACCTCACCCGCAACAGTCCCGTCGTGAATGCGGATGGGTATCAGTTGACCGGTGCGTCCGTTTCCATCCACTGGGATCCGTTCGGTCCCAATCCCCCGCCGGACTTCTATCGGCTCATCGCCAGCGCACCGCGACAGACGAGCAGGGTCGAAACGGAGCATCGCGCCTACTACGCCAACTACCGTCTGTCCGCCTTTGACAACCGCCTCAACTTCATGGGTGGTGCGCGCCGGACCCGCCTGCTCAACACCGGCAAGGAGTCAACGACCTACAGCCTGGGCGCGATCTATCAGGTCGCTTCCGGTTTCCACGTGTTCGCCTCCACGGGGACCAATATCATTTTCACCAGCCAGATGAGCGTGGTTGGCCCCGGAGTTGTCCCGGCGGACAATGCGAAGCTCCTCGATGATGAAAAGGACAAGGGCATGGAGGTCGGCGTGAAGTCCGACTGGAACGATGGCAAGCTCTCGGGCACCGTCTCGCTCTACCGGGCCGAACGTTCCGGCATTCCGCAACTCGACTGGGTAAAGTGGGTGAACGACCCCCGCAATTCCGGTCCAAACGTCGCCAACACGGCGGCCAACCCGTACGTGAACGGCGGCTTGTTCCGCACCGAGGGACTGGACGTCGACTTTACATGGACGCCGTCCCGCTCGCTGCAGGTGCTCGCCAACTACGGCTGGGAATTCACATCAAAGGTAGTCCGCGACAACTCGCTCGATCCGACGCAACCCGGCCTGTTCACCTACCGCGCGGCACATTCGACCCGACTGCAGAAGTCTCCGGAGCATCACGCCAACGTGGTTGCCAAGTACAACTTTCTCGCGGGCGCGCTGAAAAACTTCAGCGTGGGCGGAGCGATCCGCTACCACAGCCTGTATGATCTGAGCGACGGTGCCAATGTGGGCATTTACATTCCCGCCGAGGTGCTGTTCGATGCGTTTGCGATTTACCGCACAAAGTTCGGCAGCCTGCCCGCCAATATACAGCTCAACCTGACAAACCTCGGCAACACGATCAACGACGTGACGCGCAGCAATGGTTTCGAAGCGCGGCTGAGCATCGGCCTCCACTTCTAGCTGTTCTTTCACGGGGCGGCGGGCAGACTCGCCGCCCGACGGAACGAAGACCAGCTTCGTATCCGCGTCGACGGTCTTCATGCACGTTTTCTCCCGATCCCTTCGGCAGCGCATCTTCTTGTCCGGCCTGGCCGGACTGCTGATTTTTCTGTCGACGACCGTCGCCCGCGAAGTCCCGCTCGCGGAGCGGCTAGTCCTGTCACCGGCCCCGCGTGTGGTGCAGTACGAGAAACAGACACATCCCTTTCCCCGAGAAATCGCCGTAAGCGGACTCAACCCTGCTGATCCCGCGCACGAGACCACCCTGGAGACGTTCCGGAACCTGCAGGGCATCCTCACTGCCACGACGGTCGTTTTTCGGCAGACCGGCGAATATCCGATCGTGTTTTCCCAGAGCGACGCAATCGCTCATCGCGAAGGCTACCGGCTCGACGCGAGCGGGTCGGGCATGCGGATCACCTATCGCACCGCCGCCGGCATGTTCTACGGCGCGCAAACCGCATACCAGATCCTTGCGCACGCGGATGCCGGGCACCGATTCCTGTATTTTGACGAGCGACCGGCGGAGCCGGAAAAGTCACTCCCCGTGGTATCCATCGAGGATTCGCCCGCCTATGCGACCCGTTCGTTCCTGATCGATCTCGGTCGCGCGCCCTTTTCGCCCGCGCTGTTGAAGCGGGTGGTGCGCATCGCGGCCCACCTGAAGATCAATGCCCTTCACGTCCGGCTGTACGACGATGAACTCGGAGGCTTCCGCTTTTCCCAGTTGCCGCTGGGCCGCGAAAATCCCTTCGCGCTCGATGCCGATGACCTGAAGGAGCTCGTTCGTTATGCCCGCCGGTATCACATGGCGATCATTCCCGAGCTGGAATCCTGGGCCCATGTGCAGAGCATCACCCATCATTTCCCGGAGCTTCGCGGAACGGACGGCATGTGGGGCGGCGCTTCCTTCGGCATTGGCGAACGAACTTACGCACTCCTGGAGAAAATCTACGACGAGGTTGTGCCCTGCCTCGAGGACACCGCGGCGGTGCACGTCGGCCTGGATGAAGCGGTCTGGGCCGTTCTGCCTGGCGAGGAGAATCGCGGGCACACCCCGGAAAACATGGTGGGTCGGATCCATGAAATCCTGATGCGGGTCGCCCGGCGCCATGGCAAAAAGATCACGATGCATCTCTGGGCGGACCACGGCGGCAGGCCGATACCGGTGGCCATCCGGGATCAGGTTGTCGTGGAACCGTGGGGTTACCACGAAACGATGAAAGAGGAGATCTTCGAGAAGCTCCGCACGTTTGGCGGCGCGGGAAAAACGCCCGTGATGATGGGTGCCGGCGTCAGTTGGACCCGCGTGAATGGCGACTACGAGGCGAGCCGTCTCTGGGCGCAGGAGGGGCTCAAGTACCCGAACGTTGTGGGGATCACGCTCTGCCTCTGGGGCACCAATGACGTCGGCGGCCGCCTGATGACGCTCTTCGGCGGAGCCGGAGTTGCCTGGTCCCCCCATTCGTTCGTCCGCGCCGCCAACGACCCACTCGGCGAGAGCCTGCGCAATGCCAAGGATCGCGAAATGCGCAAGTGGCAGGCGATTTTTCCCGATGCCGATCGTCAGGTGATCGATCTCGATCGCGGCCCCGAAATCGTTGTGGGCCGCTACGTGAACCGGCCTTATGCCGGGTATCCTGTCGCACCCACCGCCGAACCTCCCGCTTTTGGGCGTCAGCCGTGAGTCCGCCGTCATGCTGAATCCGAAGATGAGAACCTCAACCCTGCTTTTCCTGATACTCCTGAGTCTTGCCCCACCGCGCGTGGTGGCTGCCGCCCCGGGCGCTACAGCGGCCGAAGTGGCGGACGTCGACCTGCCGCGGTACCCGCCCGTGCCCGCCGATCGTGCGGTGGCGACTTGGAAAGTGAAGGAGGGCTTTGCCATGCAATTGGCCGCGTGCGAGCCGCAGGTGCGTGATCCCATCGCCATCTGTTTCGATGAGAATGGGCGGATGTTCGTGTGTGAAATGATCGATTATTCCGAGCAGCGGGATGTGACCCCGCATCTTGGACGGATTTCGCTGCTGGAGGATCGCGATGGCGACGGGTTCTACGAGACGAGCCGGGTTTTTGCGGACAATCTCGCCTGGCCCACCGGGCTGATCTGGGCGGGAGGGGGATTGTTCGTGGCGGCCACGCCCGATATCCTTCGATTCGAGGACAAGGACGGCGATGGCCGCGCGGAGGTGCGCGAAACCGTGTTCACCGGATTCAACGACGGAGTGGACCGGCTCAATGTGCAGGCCCTGCTCAACAGCCTCCAGTGGGGGCCCGACAATCGCATTCACCTCCTGAGTGGCATTGGCAACCGGGGCCGGGTTGCCAGCCTGCGACGCCCCGATCTTCCGGCGCAGGAGATCGGAGCGCGGGACTTCTGGTTTGATCCGCGCACGTATGAGTTTGGCTTTGAGGAGGGCGGCGCCCAGTACGGTATGGGTTTCGACAATGAGGGACGGAAGTACGCCTCGTCGAATTCGGACCATCTTCAGTACTGGGTGTACGACGGTCGGTACGCCCACCGGAATCCCTATTGGACGATGCCGCATTCAAGACAGAGCATCGCGGCGGACGGCGGCGCGGCGGAGGTGTTTCGCATCAGCCCGGACGAACCCTGGCGGATTGTGCGCACACGCTGGCGGGTGGGAGGGGTGGTCAAGGGGCTGATTGAAGGAGGCGGACGCGTCAGCGGATACTTCACGGGGGCGACGGGCACGATGGCCTATCGGGGTGACGCGTATGGGCCGGATTTCATCGACAATACCTTCAGCGGAGACGCCGGGGGGCAGTTGATCCATCGAAAGATCATTTCCGACGCGGGGGTCAGCCGGGTGGGTCGACGTCCCGCGGATGAATTGACGCGGGAGTTTGCCGCGAGCACCGACACGTGGGTGCGTGTCGTCGGATTTGCGAATGCGCCGGATGGCACGCTGCACGTCTGCGACATGTACCGTGAGGTGATCGAGCACCCGTGGAGCATTCCCGAAAGGATCAAGCGCCACCTTGATCTCAACTCGGGCAATGATCGTGGGCGGATCTACCGCATGGTGCCGCTCAACGGAACCTGGCAGCGGCGATCGTCGGTCAGCATGGGGGGCGCATCCACCGCGGAATTGGTTGACCTGCTCGCGCATCCCAATGGCTGGCATCGTGACACGGCCTCAAGGCTGCTTTGCGAGCGCCAGGATCCAGCCGCGATTCCCCGGCTGCGCAAAGTCGTGCAGTCAGGGAGGTCCCGCCTGGCGACGCTGCATGCACTCAGCGTGCTGGAAACCTTCCAAGCTCTGGATGCGCAGACCCTGTTGTCAGCGTTGAAAAATAGAGAGGGCGTCGTGCGGGAACGCGGCATCCGACTGCTGGAGGCGCACGCAGAAAAGGAAACTCCTTCAGCGGAAATGGTGGAGGTGGCGATCGGTTTGGTGGAAGATCCCGATGTGCGGGTCAGGTTTCAACTCGCATTTTCCTTCCCAACACTCCTGTCGCGGGCAGGGGTTCCCGAGGCGAAGCATCTGCGAACGGCTTATGTTCGCCTTGCGATGCGCGAAGTTGGAGACGAATGGATGGAGGCGGCGCTTTTGAGCGGACCGCCGGAGACCGTATCGGCCGTGCTGCTGCCGCCATTCTTGAATTCCGAATCGCGCGTCCCGCGGGGGGCCGGGAAGTTCACTGCCAATCTGATAGAAATTTGCGCGGCCATGAAGCCGGTCGAGGGATATTCGGGGTTGATCGACCGGCTGAGCCGCTCCGGAGCACCTGCGAGCTGGGTGCTGGCCCTGGATGCAGGGGCGCGGCGTGCGGGACTCTCCTTGGAAGCCGTCGATTCGGGGCATCGATTGAAGGCACTCTTCAAACGAGCCGCGGAAGTGGCGGGTGATCGCGCGGCTGGTTTGGATGCGCGAAAGGATGCCATCGAACTGCTGGCGGCGGCAGGTGGTTCCATCAGCCGGTTTGCGCTGGCTCCGGTACTTTCCGACAGCCAGCCGGAGGCTCTTCAACTGGCGGCTGTCGCGGTGCTTGCCCGCGAGCCGGCCGGAGTCGATGTCATGGATGCCTTGCTGAGCGGCTGGCGCACCTATACGCCTGCCGTGCGCGATGCCGTGATCGCCGCGTGCCTGCCGCGCGAGGACCGGGTGATGCGGCTCCTTGCAGCGATCGATGCAAAAGCGGTTCCTGCGAAGGAACTGGGTGCGGCGCATGTCGAGGCGCTGACTCACCATGCATCGCCGGAGGTGCGCGCCCGTGCATTGGATGTATTGAGTTCTCTGATACCGCCGTCGCGCTCCGAAGTGCTTGCCCGCAATGCCGCGGCGGTTGCATCTGCTGGTGACGCCGGCAGGGGAAGGATGATCTTTCTTGGACGGTGCACGCCCTGCCATCGCGCCGAGGGCCAGGGCTTTCTGCTGGGTCCCGACATGGTCACCGTGAAGAGTCGTGGACGGGAGGGCTTGCTCACGGCCATCATCGATCCCAATCGGGAGGTTGCGCCCCAGTACATCAGCTATGAGATCGCCACCCGGGATGGCAACGCCTACAATGGAATCATCACGCAGGACGACGCCACGGGTCTCACGCTCAAGATCATGGGAGGTGTGGAAATGCGTTTGCTTCGGTCCCAGTTGAAAGGCACCATATCATCCGGAAGAAGTCTCATGCCCGAGGGGCTTGAAGCGGGACTGTCGGTCAGCGACATGGCGGACCTGCTGACCTACATTGAGTCGCTGTAGGCTGCTCGACAATTGCTCGACCTTTCCGGTGCATGCTGGCTGAAATGGGCCCATGAAAACGCTGGCCATTGTCCTGATCCTTTCGCTGGTGGGAAATGCCCTGTGGATTGTCCGCCACTTCCAGGAAACTGCGGCGCGCCGGGGATCGGCGGTGGCCGGTGCGGCGCAGGAGGCGCGACCTGGAGAGTCTGCATCAACGTCCGCCGGTCCCGCGGAAAGTGCCGGCGGTGCCGGGAATGTTGTGCTTGGTGCGGACGGCAAGGCTCTGAGCCCTGAGGTCTGGGCGCGCCTGCATGGAGGGGATATTCGAAAACTGGTTTCCCGATTGAAGGCGGCGGGGTTCCCATCGTCGGCGATTCGCGCGATTGTGATGTCGGAAGTGGGCAATCTGTTCAATGAGCGGAGGAACGCGCTGGCTTCCAAGTCCCAGAGAGCTGAGTACTGGCGAAGTTTCGGGCGCTCTCCGATGGACCCCGCAACCGTGGCTCAAGGCCGCGCGCTCGAAAAGGAATACTCGGCGCTCGTCAAGGAACTGCTCGGCGACCTTCCTGCTGAAACGGGAGGTTTTGTTGAGGCACTGAACCGTCGGATGTACGGCAATCTATCGGCCGACAAGGTGCAGCAGATTCGCAGGATAACCGATGACTACAACGAGCTGAGCCAGGATGTCTATCGAAACTCCCAGGGCATCCTGCTTGCTGAGGACCGGGAGACGCTGGCATTCTTGGAAAAGGAAAAGGCGGCGGATCTTGAAAAGCTGCTGACACCCGACGAGCGGATGGAGTACGAGCTGCGATCGAGCCAGCTTGCGAATACGATTCGAGGGCGCTTGAACGGGTTTGATGCCACCGAGGCGGAATACCGGGCCATCTATGCTGCGGCGAAGACGTCGGGGATGGTCGAACGTCCTTCCTCAATGGAAGAAGGCCGCCAGTCGAACGAAGCATTCCTCAATGCGGTCAAGTCGACGCTCACGCCCGAAAGAATGGCGGAATATGAGCGGTCCACCAATCCTTCGTATGCCAATGCCAATCGGCTCGTGGCGCGGCTCAATCTTCCGGCGGGCACGGCCGAGCGCCTGGTGACGATCGAGAAGGACGCGCAGCTGCAGGCGGATGTCATCAGGCGAAACTCCACGCTCACGGCGGATCAGCGCACTGCGCAGCTTGGGGAATTGTCTTCCCGGACGACCCAGCAGCTCACCGGAAGCCTCGGCGGCGAACGCGGCATGGAGGCGTATCGTCAGTATAACGGCGGCTGGCTTCGAACCCTCACGAATCAGACACAGCCGCGGGGGGCTCCTGCACAAAGGCTCCCCGGACGCTGACATCCCGTCATTGGGGGCGCGCTCGTTGGCCATGCGTCAACTCGGCAATTGACTTCCGCGAAATCCTGCCCGCCGTGGCAGTGTGCAGAGAAGATTTCCCGAGCCTTTCCGTCTTGCGGCTGTTGACGTCGATGGAACCCTTGTCGGCCCCGCGCTCGAAATCAGCGACGCCAACCGGCGGGCGATCGGGCGCCTTCAGAAGGCCGGCATCGAGGTGGTCCTGGCTTCCGGCCGGCACTACGAGACGCTGAAATCATTCGCGGAGGCACTGCCCGGGGTGCGCTGGATGGTGTCATCCCAGGGGGGAGAGGTATCCAATATCGACCGGGCTCATGTTCTGGACAGGGTCTTCCTTGAGGCGGGGCAGACGGATCAAATCATCTCCCTTGGCAGGAAACTCGGCTACAATCTCGCGCTCTACACAGAGCGCGGAATCCTTGTGGACAACGATGCGGACACGAAAAAGCTTTATGCAAGCTTTGCGGGGCGGCCTCCCCAATTCACGATTGACCAGTGGCGGGACGAGCGCCTGCTCAAGATTGTGTGGATTGGCGAGGAGCCCAGCATTGCCTCGGTCGGCGACCATCCCGCCGTGAAGGCGATTGATGTCGAGCGCGTGCACACGCACCGCCAGCTTTTTGAATTTTCACCCCATGGCGTGAGCAAGGCGACCGGGCTGGCATCGCTCTGCGCGCATCTGGGATATCGCGCGGAACAGACTCTCGCGTTTGGTGATGCGGAGAATGACCTGCCGATGTTTTCCTGGGCGGGTCTGTCAGTTGCCATGCCGCACGGCTGGCCGAAGGCGCTCCGCAGCGCAGGCATTGTCGGGCCCGCGGGTGAGGAGGAAACGGCTCTGGCGCGCGCGATTGACTCCCTGTTTGACCGGCGCGGGCAGCCTTGAGGTTGAATTTCACCGAGCGCTCCAATCCTGTTTCTAGTCGACTGTGCACCGGTGTGCGATAACTCACTGTAGTTGACATGATCATTTGGGGCATCGATTTGGGTGGCACTAAAGTCGAGGGTGCGGTTCTTGACACCGCACATCCGGACAAACCGATCGCGCGCCTTCGACGTCCGACGGAATCCCATCTCGGCTACGAACACATTGTCGGGCAGATCAAACGGGTCGTCGAGGATCTGGAGAAGCAGACTGGCAGGCGCCGGCCGGCAGCCGTTGGATTCGGCACTCCTGGGACGATGGAGCCGTCGACCGGTGCGATGAAAAACTGCAATACGACCTGCCTGAATGGGCGGAAGCTGCGCGACGATCTTACAGCGACACTGGGAATCGAGGCGCGTCTGGCGAATGACGCGAACTGTTTTGCGCTGGCGGAGGCGACGCTCGGTGTGGCGAGAGGACGCCAGGTCGTCATGGGTCTCATACTCGGGACGGGTGTTGGTGGCGGCATTGTCGTCAATGGACGGGTGCTGAACGGCTGCCACGGCATCGCCGGTGAATGGGGGCACAACCCAATCATGGGTGAGCGCACACCCTGCTATTGCGGGCGTGCGGGTTGTGTTGAAACCGTCATAGCCGGCCCCTCGCTTGAGCGGCACTATTGCGAGGCAACCGGGCGGAAGCTGAACCTGCGCGAGATTGAGGAGCAGTCCAGAAAGGGTGACGCTGCGGCGACAGCCACGCTCGAGCGCCTGCGCGCGAAATTTGGCGAGTCGATTGCCGCGGTGATCAACATCCTCGATCCGGATGCGATTGTGATTGGTGGCGGAGTGGGAAATCTCGATCTGCTCTACACCGAGGAGACGCGCCGGGCGGTGGTGCGGCACCTGTTCAATCCAGAGGTGCGAACAGAGTTTCTAAAGCCGGAGCTCGGTGATAGCGCTGGAGTCTTCGGGGCCGCCATGTTGACCGGCGAGGTGGGCGGTTAGTCGCGTTTGGCCCGACTCCATCACGCGGCTTCCGCGTAGAGCTTGAAGAGCGCCTGAGTGCCGGAATCCTCCCAGCCCCGGAGCGAGACCTCGTCATACAGTCTTTTGGCGCAGGCGAGTCCGGGAAGATCCAAGTTCAACAGCGCCGCGCTTTCAAGGGCGAGCCCGATGTCCTTGATGAAGTGCTTCACATAGAACCCCGGAGCGTAGTTTCCCGCCAGCGCCCGCGGCGCGAGGTTGGTCATCGCCCAACTGCCGGCTGCACCGCCGCTGATGCTTTCCAGAACGGAGGCGGGAGCCAGGCCGGCCTTTCGCGCATAGGCGAGCGCCTCAACCCACGCGATCATGCCGGCTGCCACGGCGATCTGATTGGCGAGCTTGCAATGCTGTCCGGCGCCAGGGCCTCCGTGTCGCCGGATGTTTTTTCCCATCGCCTGAAACCATGGCATCGCGCGATTGAAAGCGGACTCCCCGCCGCCGACCATGATGACGAGGCGAGCCTCCCTTGCGCCGAGGTCTCCGCCTGAAACAGGCGCATCCAGCACGTCGACATTCCGGATCGCAGCATCAGCCGCGAGGCGCTTCGCCAGCGTCGGGCTGGATGTCGTCATGTCGATCAGAAGCGATCCTGGCTTTGCCGTCCGGACGAGGCCGTTTTCTCCCAGATAAATCCGCTCAACATCGGATGGAAAGCCGAGCATGGTGATGACCGCGTCGACGTTCGGCCCGATGGTTGACGGATCATCATGCCAGCGCGCTCCGAGATCGAGAAGGGGCTGCGCCTTGTGTTTGGTGCGATTGAAGACGTGCAGCGAGTGACCAGCGGCCATGAGATGCCGCGCCATGCTGCAACCCATGACACCCGTGCCGATAAAACCGATTGAATGTGAAGTCGCCATGGTTCTGGAATCCGATTGGGCTTGCCTTCTGACAAGCCTGTGGCGCTTCGGAAGCGCTGCAAACTCGTTCAGTGCAAAAATAGACTTCGTGAATGCGAAGAACATGCGTGCGTTCCGCGCCGATCCTGCGCCGCTGGCATGGCGGCAGGTTCAACAACCGACATTTCTCTCAGTCCCACGCATGCACCCGGGATTGAAACGGGACGCCGCCACGGCGCGCAATTCGGGACGAGTCCTGTTCCGACAGCAGCTACTCCTTGAACTCGTCGAAGGCTTGTTCTCCCGCAGTGGTTGCTGTGGCAATCGCGGGAGCCGGAAAGGAAAACGCGCCGGGACCTAGCTTTTCACGGAGCCGTTTTTCAAGATCGCGCAGTTGCTCCTCACGCTGCTCGAGCTCCATTTCCCGTTCGATCTGCTCCTGCGTTTTCTGAAGGAGACGCTCCTCGCTCTGGGAGAGATACTGCTCGCGCTGCTCGAGTCCCTTGCGCTCTTCCTGAAGAATCTCCTCCAGGCGGAGGCGTTCCGCCTCCAAGTCTGCTACGGTGTCGGCCGCTTCCTTTGCGTCAAACGGACTGGCGCAGCTGCCTGTGTGCGGGGGGGCGGGTGGTGGCGCGGGTTCGGGCGAACTGGCGGGTGTCTCTGAAGCCGGGCCGCCCTTTCGATTCAGGCGCAGGGATGGCGCCGGTGGAGGCGGCGCCGGCGGCTTGGGTGCGGCTCGGGAGACCGGCTTCTCCGAAGGAGTTGTGGGCCGCGGTTGCGGGGGAGGGGGAGGGGGAGGGGGAGGCGGGGCTTCGCGGCTCTGCGGAACCGCCGCAGCCTTTTCGGATGAAACCGACGGATCCGTGCGCGAGAAGATGCCGGGGTCTAGAAGGCCGTGCTTCAGTTTCTCCTCGGTGTCGGCCAGAATTCCCTCGATCGACGCGGGATCGATGCGAAGGAGTGTCGCTTCGCGGAGTGATGCCCATACGCGTTGATGATAGCTGGCCACACCGTACTGCGTGACATAGGAAGCCAGCTGACATTCCCCCTGGATGGCGCTTCGGACCTTTTCGGCGAGGTCGCGGGATTCATTCAGGAGGAGGATGACGGTGGCGATAGCGGGACCAGGCATCGTGAACTGCAGCGAATGAGCGGTGCTTTTCCAATTCCGCTCCGGCTGGCGGTAAAGAGTGATGGCTTCGGAGCCCGCCCGGATTCGCTGGGCATCCGCGATCTTGTTGACGAACGATATGTCGTCCTGAATGGCCCGCGCGGTTGCAACCAGGACGTCAATCTTTCTTCGCGCTTCGGAGTTTGAGCCGCACGGATCCGAGTGGGGCAGGGCTTCGAACGTGTCCTTCAGGGAGTTGAGTTGCGCCACAAAATTCATGACCGATTCATCGAATCGTGCGAGCAGCCGTTTCCAGTCATCGAGGAACCGGGACGCTGCGAGACCGTTTGCGTACTCCTGGTCGTGCTCGCGCAGGTAGATTTCCAAGGTGCGCTCGATGCATGCCTGCAGAACGGGGGTGGCTTCATCGATGTTCCGGAGTCCTTCCGCTAGAACGGAGACGTTTTCAACCATCTCGCGGCGCTGCACCTCCTTCTTTGAGTCCTTGAATAGAAAGGCGAGCAGGGGGCGGCCCGCCTTGGCAGCAGTTTTTTGCTCCTGCGCGACCTGAAGCGCGCTCTCTATTCGGCTTCGGCACAAGGTAAAAGCCGCCTCCCGCACCAGAAGATCCTGAAGTCTGTCTGGTATCGAAGGTCTTGTAGAAATTCTCGGCGTTGCCGACATGAGGACTGTTCCTTATCGACCCGGGTGCGCCCAAAATTTACCAAAACGTTGAACGATCGCAGGCTCGCGCCATTCGCTTGCGCGCGGAGATTCAGAGCTGAACCTTGGGGCGCCTGATCAAAAGCCCGCGCTGCCCGGGGTGCGGGCGAAGGGAATGACGTCGCGGATATTGGCCACGCCAGTGACGAACATGAGCATGCGTTCGAATCCCAGCCCAAATCCGGAGTGCGGCACAGAACCGTAGCGACGAAGATCGACGTACCAGGAGTATTCCTTTTCTGAGAGATGGTGCCGCTCCATGTTCTCCCGAAGAACCTCGAGGCGCTCCTCGCGCTGGCTTCCTCCGATGATCTCGCCAATACCGGGCACAAGGAGGTCCATGGCGCGGACGGTCCTGCCGTCATCATTCACCCGCATGTAGAAGGGCTTCAGGGTGCGTGGATAATCGTAGAGCGTCACCGGACACTTGAAATGCTCTTCCGCGAGATAACGCTCGTGCTCTGACTGCAGGTTCGAGCCCCAGGAGACGGAATGCTCCCAGGTTCGCCCGCTGCGGGCGAGGATGTCGATTGCCTCGGTGTAAGTGCAGCGCTGAAACGGTCGCTGCAGAACGAAATCAAGGCGCGACAGCAGGTCCTTGTCCACAAACTTGCCGAAAAACTCGAGGTCGGGCGCGCAGTGGGTTAGCGCATCACGGATGAGGTGTTTCACGAACTCCTCAGCCAGGTCCATGTTGCCGTCGAGTCCGCAGAACGCCATTTCCGGCTCTATCATCCAGAACTCCGAGGCGTGACGGGATGTGTGGGAATTCTCGGCGCGGAAAGTCGGACCAAACGTGTAGACATTGGACAATGCGCACGCAAAGACCTCGGCCTCCAGCTGACCTGACACCGTGAGGTAGGTTCTTTTCGCAAAAAAGTCCTTGGAGAAATCGACGGTGTGATCGGGGTTCGCGGGCGGGTTCTGTGGATCGAGCGTGGTGACACGAAAGAGCTCTCCCGCGCCCTCGCAATCGCTCGCGGTGATGATCGGTGTGTGCACGTAGACGAACGACCTCTCCTGGAAAAACTGGTGAATGGCGTAGGCAAGCCGGCTTCTCACGCGGAAGACTGCACCGAAAAGATTCGACCGCGGACGCAGGTGGGCGATGTCGCGAAGAAACTCCAGCGTGTGCCCTTTCTTTTGCAGCGGATAGGTGGAGTCAGCCTCACCCAGAATTGCAAAGGAGGATGCGACAACCTCCCATTGCTGTCCCTGTCCCTGGGAAGGGACAAGACGGCCGCGCACCTCGATCGAAGCGCCGGTTGTCGCGCGGGCGATCTGGTCGTAACCAGGGAGCGATGCATCAACAATGACCTGGAGGCTCTTCAGGCAGGATCCATCGTTGATCTCGAGGAATGAGAATGCCCTGGCGTCCCGCCGCGTTCGCACCCATCCCTGAAGCAGAATGGCTTCGATCTGGGCCGGGGAGTGGAGGGCGTCCTTGACAAGCGTGCGTTGCATGGGGAGTACCCTGGCAAAGAAGCCAGTTTGCCATCAACCTTGCAAATCTTGAACGCTGCCGAGTCCACAAGCCAGGCCCGCGGATCGTTTTCCCGTGCCATTAATATGGAGTTTCAAACACTAGGATGTCGGGTAAATCTGTTGTGAGATTCG
Source organism: Opitutaceae bacterium (assembly GCA_015075305.1). NCBI lineage: Bacteria > Pseudomonadati > Verrucomicrobiota > Opitutia > Opitutales > Opitutaceae > Opitutaceae bacterium. Next base: position 223,059 of record JABTUS010000010.1, read on the forward strand.
ACTCCGACGCACTGTGTTCGCAAGTGTCTGGCTCAAAACCCGGCTTTGATTCCTCAATTCATTGAAACTGGCCGATGCCTGGAGGCCGAACGTGACGATAAGACCGGGTGCAACTGACTGATAAACCTTATGAGTGAAATTTCGTGATCCCTGAACCGAACTGGCAAGGATGATATGCTGTCGGGTGAGTGGAAGTTGAGCAACAAGAACACCGTTCCCGCCGCACTGCAGGACCTGCTGGTGCGCGAAGCTGCGTTTACGTTGAGCCGCAGGCGCATTGCCGAGGCGGTTGATGTGGCACGGTCCAGCCGTGACACGATGGCTGCTGCACGCCCGATGCTTTCGTTTGTGCGCCAGGACGCCAGAAAGGAGCACCGCGAGAAATTGAAGGAGTGTGAGGAAAACATCGCGATCCTTGAGGCGGGCGCGAAGAAGCTGGATGCAACGATTCCGGTCCTTCACCAGTGTGTGGAGCGAAGCTTGGAAAACTACCTGCGCGAGATGGATCCGGAGTATGTGAACGGGTTGTCGGCGTCGCGATTCTCGGTGGACTGGCAGCGCATCCTTGAGCGCTTCGAGCAGGCGGTTGAATTGTACTCCAGCGCGCTTGAGCAATTGCCCGCGCTGCTTGAGGCGATGGTGCCGAATGAAATCTGCGGGGCCCATTTTGACGGGCGGCAGATGATCCAGGACACATCGAAGCGGGCGAAGGCGATTCTCAGGGAGATCGGCTTCATCAACAAGGTGGCGGAGGCGCAGCGCCTGCGCGCAGGCAGCGGCAATACGACGCTCGAGCGCCAGCCGGAGCGAAACTGGGGTGCGCTGGCCGATTCACTCCTGGCGGTGAAGCCGCTGGAGGCGGCGCGCACGGTCAAGCAGTTGATCGCGGAATCCGGGGATGTTGTCGCAACGGTACATGCCGCGATCAAGAATCAGGCGCGCCTGGCAACCTATGCCGGTGGCTACGGTGTGGCCAGCTACCATGAGAACGTCTGGAATTCCCTGCGTGAATCGGCGCTCGTTCAACTGGAGCCCGACCGGCTTGAAGAAATTCTTGGAGACACCGAGCGGCGGATTGAAACCGGAGAACTCGCGGAGTATGCGCCCGAGCCCATGCCGCTGCCGGCGGCTGCGCTGGCCGCAATGGCCTCGGCCCCCGCTCCTGGCGGCGGTTTGCGCGTGGGCTTCGCCGGTCGAAAACCGGAACAAAATCCGGCATCGGCCGCACCTCCGTCCACGCCGACCCCCGCGAGAACCCTTTCGCTGAAGATACCGGGTCGCAGCCTGCCTCCACCCGCGCAGCAGCCGGGTCATCCGATTTCGCCAATGACTCCGCTTCCCGTCATGGCGACACCGGCATCCCCCACTGCCGGACTTGCGCCAGTTCCCGCGGCGGCTTCCGCTCCGGATGCGGCGACGCTTGCGGAGTTGCGGGCCGAGCGCGAGAGGCTGGATGCACTGCTGAGCGAAACAAACGCGACACTCGCCGAGCGTGAGAAGTTTCTTTCGCAGAGCGAGGCCCGCCTGATGCAGACAAGCCAGGCCCAGCTCGAGCGTGAGGTGGAGCTCGAACAGCGCGAGGAGCAGCTGCGTGAGCTGGAACGGCGACTGCGTGAGCTTCAGCCCGGTTCCCTGCCGCCGGTCGCCGAGCCGGCCAGGAAATTTGACGAGTTCAACGAATAGCCTGCCAGGACGATTGATTCGGAGATCGCGTTCTCTGGCAAACTGAAGCCTGCTGGCTGCATGCGGTCAGTTGGGAATCCAATCCGGCGGTGAAGAGGAACCAGCAGATTCTTGGCTCCCGCCGTTCGATCGTGGCGGCGATCGGCTTGCTTGGAATATGCGTGTCTGCGTCCCGGGCTGAGGCGAACCGGCCGGCTGCCAATGGCTACAGCACTGGTGTCAGGACGCGCGATGGCATTGGAAAGTACTATTTCGGCCGGGAGATTGCGCATTTCATGTCGCACGTGGGGGCGCCTTGGCTCGAACGGCCCGAACGTGATCAGCAGGAACGCCCCGACCTGGTCATGGAGTCGCTGGATTTGAAGCCGGGTGATCGTGTCGCCGATCTGGGCTGCGGCACGGGCTATTTCAGCTCGCGTCTGGCAAGGGCGGTCGGCCCGACGGGCGTCGTCTATGGTGTCGAGATTCAGCCGGAGATGCTGAAGCTGCTCGCATCCAGCATGGCGGAGCAGAAGATCACGAGCGTTGTTCCCGTGCTTGGTGCGGTCGATGACCCGCTGCTGCCGGAACCCGTGGATCTGGTGCTCATGGTCGATGTCTATCACGAGATGAGCCACCCGGCGGAGCTGATGGCGGCGGTCTGCCGGAGTTTGAAGCCGCGCGGCCGCGTCGTGTTTGTGGAATATCGCGCGGAGGATCCGGATGTGCCGATAAGGCCGCTGCACAAGATGACGGAGGCGCAGATCAGGCGGGAAATGGCGGTCCAGCCCCTTGATTTCACAAGGACGGTGGAAACGCTGCCCCGGCAGCATCTGGTGATTTTCAGGAAGCGGGCGGAGCGATAGCACCGGCGTAAAGTCATTCGGGAATGTGCCGATAGACAGGGTGCCTTTCCATGCCTGTCGAGCCCCTTTCAGATGCCCGTTTGACGGCTGCAGCAGCGAAGCTGCCGGCTGCGCCCCGCATTTTCCAGCAGTTGAGCAACGCCATCAAGGATCCGGATGTGAGCGTTGAGGCGATGGTCACGGTTGTTCGCCTTGATCCGGTCCTGAGCGCCCGCGTAATCCGCGCAAGCAACAGCCCGCTCTTTTCGCGCGGGGGCAACATTGTCAGTCTCGATGGCGCGATCGAGCGCATTGGCATCTATGAGGTGTATCAGCTGGTGGGAGCCGCGATGGCGTCCCAGCTCTACTCGGGCGGCCTGCCGGTCTACGGAGTTTCCGGCGACCAGTTGTGGGAGAACTCGGTGACAACGGCGGTTGCCCTTGACCATCTTGCCGAGACGGCCGGTGAGGATGGACGCGTCGGCTACACCCTGGGGCTGCTGCGTCCCGTCGGGCGGCTTTTGCTTCAGCGGATTGCATCCGAAAAGACCTGCGCCCCGCTGATTGGACGCCACGGCACCTGGGAGCGGATCGAGGCCTGGGAGGTTGAGGCCTTGGGAGCGACCAGCACGGAGGCGATCAACCGCGTGTTTCAACTTTGGGACTACCCGATGACCCTGACCGATCCCATCCGGTACCAGTTCCGCCCGTCTGCCGATCCGATGAACGGTCGCATGACCGCGCTGCTTCATTGTGCATCGTGGATTGCCAACGGACTTGGAAAGGGGCTGGTGATCGAGCAGGATGCCTGGGAGATGAACGACTCCCTTCTGGGGCAGGCTGCGATTGACGCCGCTGCGGTGGAGAAATGCACCGCGCGGGCCCGTCGCATCGCCGAACGCCTGAATGGACTTTTGCGCGCCGCCTGATTCAGGCGCGTTTCAACCCCCGGGGTGGAAGGATCCGGACTTCCCCCGGGGAGCAATTTCCCGGACGCGCGCAGCGGAACCCCTGCCGCTCCTACGATCGCGGACCAGGTCTCCAACATCGGGGTCGTGGTGCATCCAGAAGCTGGATACGCGGGTCAATCGCGCGGGGACCGGCGTTTCCTGAGTGTCTGCTGCGCGGAATCCAGAACAGCCCGCTCCTTCGCAGTGAGGCTGCCGATGCCCGAAGTCGCGATCTTGTCGAGCAGCGCATCGACCTCGGCCATGGATGCCGGCGGCTCCCGCGGAGGGGCGGTTTTTTCCGGCCGCTCCGGCAGATCCGGCAGCGCGCGTAGTCGGGGTTGTCTGCGGGCGGGAAGGACTGAGGGGATTGTGAGCAATCCCTGCGCATGCCGGACGAATGCATAGGCGAAGGAGGCCGTGGTCGTGAGCGTGATCAGACTGACCCAGTCGCGACTGGAGAGGGCGATCAGAGCGTAGAGACCGACGAGCACGATGGCGACCCATTTGGCGAGGAGATTGCCGAGCATCATCGCGTTTGGATACAGTGTCGCAAAGGCGATGAAGAGGCCCAGTCCACCCGTTTGTCCGGAAAACCGGGTGGGGAGCCAGGCTCCGGTGATTGTCAGGATGAGCGCGGGAGCCAGGTAGAGGCCGGTGTAGATCCAGAGGAACCGCCGTCGACCGAAGAACTTTTCAAGTTCACGTCCGAACCAGATGATCATGAGCATGTCGATCGCGAACCAGAGCGATGGAGGATTTACCAGCCCATACGTGAAGACACGCCAGACCTCGCCCTTGAGCACGCGCATGCTGTCGAAGGCGGCCAGGCTGAGGAGGGCTGTCTGATTCCAGAAACTCAACAAGGCGGTTGCGATCATCGAGATCACCAGGACGACGACGATCATGTGTGCGGCGTAGAGCGGCACACTGCCCCAGTAGGTGAGCGGCTGGTGGTCGTTGGATGTGCTGTAACCGTTCATGAGCTTGAGACAACAAACTGCCGTGGAAGTGGCGGGGTGCAAGCCGGCAAGGATTCCCTGCGAGCATTTCTCCCGGCTTCCCGTTCTCAACGGCGCCGTTTTTCCCGCACGGACCGGTTCATCTTGAATCGGGCATTGTTTCCTCCTGCCTTGGTGCCGCCGGTCGTGCGCCCATGCCCGGCCGCCCATCATGGATCTCATTCGCAAACTCATCGATTTCATTCTCCACATTGATCAGCACCTGAGAGAGGTGGTGGCGAACTACGGACTTTGGACATACGCGGTGCTCTTCCTGATCGTGTTTGCCGAGACCGGGCTTGTGGTGACGCCATTTCTGCCGGGAGATTCGCTGCTGTTTGCCGCGGGCGCCCTTTGCGCGCCGGTTGAGAGCCAGTTGAATGTGCATCTCGCCGCCCTGGTGCTTTTCGCCGCCGCGGTCATTGGAGACACGGTCAACTACTGGGTGGGGGCCCGGGTTGGCCCGGCGGTGTTCAAGCGCGAGGATTCCTTTCTGCTTCGCAGGAAGCACCTGGATCGTGCGCATGAGTTCTTTCTGCGTTATGGCGGACGGGCCATCATTCTCGCGCGCTTCGTGCCGATCGTTCGGACATTCGTGCCGTTTGTGGCGGGTGTTGGACGCATGCCCTACGGGCGGTTCATCACCTACAATGTTGCCGGAGGATTTGTCTGGGTATATTTTTTCACGTACGCGGGTTATTTCTTCGGGACCCATCCGCTTGTTCAGCGAAATTTCAAGCTGGTGATTCTTGCGATCATCATTTTGTCGGTGCTTCCCATCGTGTTTGAATTCTGGCGCGAATGGCGCGCTCGTGGCCGGCGCAGGCGCGCGGGATTGTCTGGGTAGCCCGCCCGCCGGAAAACTTCGTTGCCTTTTGGGGACCGGTTCGCGCGAAGCGCGTGAAATGCGTACTTGCACCGATAGCGACCCGATGGCGCTAAGCAGGCTTCACGCATCCAAGTTCGAACTACTACTCAATTCGCCCCGGCTGCGTAATCTCCGGTCGGAGTGTCATCGATCGGGCTGGTCATTGCTGGAAGTCGGCACGCATCAATGCCTAATCGCCACGAGGAGACTGGGTGAAATTGCTGACTCCTGCCAGCGTCTAAGGGAGATCCCCCATGTCTGCTCTCGGAATGCGCGGGTAACCTAGGGACATGTTCCCATGTCCGGCATCCTTTGATCTTCCCCGATTCGGGAGGTTTCTGGCGCTTGGGCTTTTTGTGGCATGGCTGCCCTCCGCTCGCGCCGTCTCAGTGATTCCTCCGGACTTCCCTGAACTCGTGGCGGAATCGACTCAGATTGCACGCGTGCGGATTGTCGAGATTTCCGTGCGGTGGGACCAGTCAGCGCACGGACCTGTGATCCACACCTATGTGAAGGCGGAGACGATCAGGACGCTGAAGGGCGCCGGGCAGGCGACGATCAACCTGAGACTCCTGGGAGGACGGGTTGGCGATGTTTCCATGCAGGTGGCTGACATGCCTGAATTTGAAGTCGGCCGGACCTACATCCTGTTCATCGCCGGGAACAACCAGTCCTTTTGTCCCCTGGTGGGTGTGATGCACGGCAGTTATCCGCTGGAGATTGATGCCGCGAGCGGAATGGAGCGGGTCGTTCGGGGAAATCATCAGCCTCTTGCGTCGATTGAGGATGTGGCGCTCCCGTTCACGCAGGCGGGGCGTCCGGCGTTCCGGCCAAACTCGGGCGGTGGGATGTCCGCGAGTGAATTTGAGGCGGCGATCAGGAATGAAGTTTCCCATGGCGGCACGAATTGAAGACATGCGGCGCCTGCCGGGTTTGATTGCTGCGGTGCTCGTGTTTTGCGGTGTTCTGCGACCTGCGGATGCGTTTGTGATGGATTCGCGCCGCTGGGACTCAGGACCGATCACGATGCACATCAGTCTGGACGCTACGCCGCTTTCCAAGCCGCTGGCCGATGGATCGACATCGTGGGGGCAGGTTGCCCGCCAGGCGCTTGACGAGTGGAATGCGGTGATCTCCCGCTCGCAGTTTGTCGCTGTGATGGACTCCACAGCTCCGGTGGGAAGACAGAATGGCGTGAACAATGTCTTCTTCAGTCCGACAGTTTATGGCGAAGCCTGGGGCAGTGGTGTCGTCGGGATGACGATCACGGTGACACAGGGTGCGGGAGGTGCGCGGCGGGCGGAGAGTGACGTGCTTTTCAACAGCGCGGCCCCCATGAATTCCTATCGCGGTGCGCTGGGTTCGGCGGGACCCTGGTTCGATTTCAAGCGTCTCGCGCTTCACGAGTTCGGGCATGTCTTGGGTTTGGGGCATCCGGATGATTCGGGCCAGAACAAGGTTTCGGTGATGAACAGCGCCATGAGCGACACCGATCACCTGACTGCGGATGACATTGAGGGCGCGCAGCAGGGATACGGATCACCCGCGGGATTCGCCATGGGTGTTGCGCCTTCAATAGTCAGCGTGGCAGGCGGGCCTTCGGCAATGGTGGGATCGCAGGCATCGTTTTCCGTTGTGGCGAAGGGCACGGGTCCGTTCACCTACCTGTGGAAGCGTGACGGTTTGGTTGTGGACGGGGAGGCCGGGCCGAGCCTGGTTCTGGAGTCGGTGAAAGTCGGTGACGCCGGCGCCTACACGGTCATGATCAGCAATGCCGTCGGCAGTGTATCCACTTTTGTAGGACAACTGACCGTCGTGGCACCGGCGCCTGCCCGCCTCTGCAATCTCTCGGTGCGCACCACTCTCGCGAAGCAGCAGACGCTGGTGGTTGGTCTGACGGCGGCGGGCGGCCCGCTGCCGGTACTGCTTCGGGCGGTCGGGCCAACCTTGTCGGCGTTTGGGGTTTCCGGCGCTATGCCGGATCCGTCACTCGCGGTCTACAAGGACGGAATTCTCATTGATTCGAATGAGAACTGGGGTGGCTCAACCGCGCTGAGTCAGGCAGTCCTTTCCGCCGGCGCGTTTGCCCTGCCGGCCGGCAGTCTTGACGCGGCTCTGGTGCGGTCGATCGAGGGAGGCGGGACGGTGCAGGTTTCGGCTGTGGAGGCCGGCAGCGTTCTGGTCGAGGCTTACGAGATGCCGAACGCGGGCAATGCGAGACTGGTCAATCTGTCCGCCCGCAATCGGGTCGGTGAAGGTGCCGATGCGCTCGTGGCTGGCTTCACGCTTTCAGGCGAGGCTCCCAGAACCGTGCTTATTCGCGGCATCGGTCCGACGCTGGCGAAGTACGGCGTGACGGGCGTGCTTGCGGATCCGAAGCTCGAACTCTATTCCGGCGCCACTAAAATTGGCGGGAACGATTCATGGGACTCATCGCAGGCCGGGGTGTTTGCCAAAGCGGGCGCGTTCACGTTGCCCGAGGGGAGCAAGGACGCCGCACTCGTCGTCACGCTTTCGCCGGGCAGCTACACGGTGCAGCTCACGGGAAACAATGGTGCCACGGGCGAGGGCATGATCGAGGTTTACGCGGTCGATTGAGCTGTGAACCATCCGCCGCAGACTGGTCATGGAATCAGGCGGCTGCGGTGATCAGGGTGGGGCGGGTGGTGCACGGCTGGGTTGTGACAGGAAACCTTTGTCACCTCGCGGTCGACACGCTGCGGGAAATCTGGGATCGGGAATGCAGTGGCTGCAAACCGCCTTTTTCGGCGAGGTGCGACCGGTTTAGGAAGGAGAACGGGCATTTGTTCCAAGGCAGGTGCAAGGTGATCGAAGGTTGGAAGTAAGGACCGCTCCTTAGCGCATTCCCTTAGCGCTTTCCCCTCATGATTAGAATTCAAATGAGTTCGTCAGAATGAAGGCACGAGGGGCTTTCGCGTTGGCGACGACTATCTTTCCGTCGGGATCAGCCCGCTGACCAATGAGGTCAGTGTTGTCGAGAAGGTTTCTTATATTCAGCTGCAAACGCCACTGAATCCTCTCACGAAAGATCTTCCTGCCATAACCGCCAAACCCATCGAAGGTGACCAATGGCTTGCCACGAATAGGTTGATCCAAGTCCGGTCCAAGCGGGGAAGGAGTCTCCAACACTCCAGGTATTGAAAACGCATTGGGGGTGGCCGGCAACGACCATTTGTATCCAATCACAACAGGACTTTGCCAATTGTAATTCGCACCAATATACGTTCCTTTCAACCAGCCTCTCGAAAAGCCATAGCGCGTCGTCACATTGATTCGATACTCACGCTCATTGATGATGCTTCGACCCTCCTGCCGATACACCCAGTCATAATTTACAATGCTCGCCTGAACAGCCTCCATCGCGGTTATCTTTGTACCAATTGGCCAGTACACAGGCTTGTCGCCATAATAGTTTGGATTGGAGGGGCTTGTCCCCTGATCAATCCATATGGGAATACGTGCTTTTATGAATTCAAGATAGTTTCGCCCGATATTGCTTTCTTTTGCTGAACTTCTCGACGCCGAGATCGAGATACGCCAATTTCTTGTCAAGTTGCCCACCAAAGTAAGCTCATAACCAACTGAGTGCGTATCTGATAGAAAGTCAAAGACATCTGTTGTCGCTCCTTGGTTGGCAGGCCGCTGGCCAGGTGGCGTATTCTCAAGTATGGCCTGCTGAAAGGCACGATACTTTTCAACATAGGGATCCTGCCCGCGCGCAATCATTCTCGTCATCGCATTATATTCGAGATCAATGGTATTGTGACGCACGAACTGGCCGTAGTTTCCACCCGGACTTGGAAGCGGACTAAGGACACGAAGATTCGAAACATTGCCGGTACCATTATTTTCATAACGCGAAAGCCTGATTCCAACCCTGTTCCCCGGCGTTGTGATGGCAATCCCGTACTCTTCTCCTCGTCCACCGCCGATGGGAGCAATCGAGCCATCAAAGTCTTTTCGGATGAAACTGGGAATTTGCTGTGAACTCGACTTCGTATAAAATATTGATGCAGGCAGCCATCCCCAAGGCGATCGAAGGATTGCACTCTTCATGTCGGTTTCGGGTGTCTTTCCGGTTATCCTTGTCCACTGTGGATCATTCTCGATCAATAACAGATCACGCAACTTGTTGCCTCCGACATCAAACGCCTCAACATCATCTCTGCGCTTGCCCCAGCCCAGGATCAGGTTTCCTCCAAGGAGGTAACCCTGCCACGCAATGGCACCGGACTTGGTAATACTGCGATTGGCGAATGCCGGATTTGTCGCCCCCGCAGGATCCCATCCCATAACTTCCAGGCTGGTTCCAGGCAGTGTGTGAGGGCCTTCTTCTATCAGATCAATGGGAAATTGTATGGCCATTCCAGACTTGTCCTTAGGATCGATGTAATAGCTGAAATTGAACGCCCGGGAAACCGCCGGCGTACCGGCAGGCACGGATGGCGGATTTATGTACTTATAATCCGATCTCTGATTGAAGGTGCTCGCATCTCTGCGATCGAATAGCAGTGCCGCGCGATGCCGCCCCACCCACCTCAACCACCCAGGTCTGTCCATCAAGTTTAGTTCATAAGAAAGCGACAGGCGGCGCTGATCTCGGTATGCCAGCGTCCTGGCGGCATACACATCACCCGTCTGAAAATAGTATCGGCCAAAATAGGGATTTGGGGTCACCCCATCCCTGAGAAACCGGTTGGCATCGGCATAAAGATCAGCGCTGCCAAAATTGACACTGCGAACGGCACGTTGATTATAGGATTCCTTGTTATATCCGGCCTCCACAAATAAGTTTCGGAATGGATTCAACTCGATGATTACCCCGCCAATGTCGGTTTTATTCTTTGCCTGATTGGCATTGCCTTGATAATTCACATCAAATGGAAAGACGGCATCATCCATGATGCTATGCTCGAACGCATAGGCAGCCGGCGTCCCGAGCAACTGGTCATGCCCCGCACTACTGCGAACGGAAGCTTTGCAGGACTAGGATTTGGAAAAGGCGCGATTTTCAAATCTACAAATGCGGGTGCGGTCCGAAGCGGATCGAAATTATAATAAAATCGGGCACCGCCACCAGGGGCGGAATAATTGGTAAACACGGGATCTCGCGTGCCTGTTGCTTCCGCCGGTGGTCGTCCGGCTGCAATCCACGGTGTCACGTGGTCAGTAGCAAGGCTGTCCATCGCTGTCTGCGAATAGAAATCGGCGCGTTCAAAATAGGCTCTGACGCTTATCTGTTTAGTGGGCTTGAATGTGATCGTTCCGTAGAGACGATTCGAGCGATCAAAGGATGGCTTTCTCCATCCTTCACCTCTATTGCGAAGAGCTGCAACCCGCAGGCCAAGCACATCCTTCTTGATAGGTTGATTCAAGTCGACCACCATGCGTCGACTTCCGATATCATCAAGCCGTAGTTCCACAAGATGATGTGGACGTGTCAAACCAGCGCGCTTGAAGGTGGCGTTGATCGTTCCTGACGGCTGCCCATTGCCAAATAGGATGGAGTTCGGCCCGCTTGCAAAGTCGAATCGATCAGTATTGTACGTGTCCATCGGAACGACTGAATCGAAGAAGTCGTGCCCCCGATTGGGTGGTCCGATGCCACGCATCCTCCCACCTGTGGTTGGACCCACTCCACCTAGCGGGGATTCGTAGGCGTACGCTCCGGCCACGCCAGCTGCAGATGCCTCAAATATGGAGGAATCACTCTGCATGTTGAGCGAGTACTGAAGCGCATCGTTTAGATCCGTGATCGCCAAGTCCTGCAAGAACTCCTTGGTCATGACGGTAACCTGCCCGGCAACGTCCCTTAGGGATGTGCTCAGCCTGGTGCCTGCGAGGGTCTCTCGCGCCTCGTATCCAACATCGGACGACGCGGAAACTTCAAAAGGGCTTAAAGACACGACTTCGCTGTTTGCACTGCGACTGCTGTCTGCATCCGATTGGGCGTCACGCTTGCTTTCGGACGGCCCCATCCCGCCGCCAGAAATCGGCTTCTCCGGCGCTGATGCGGCTGGATTGGATGCTGATGGGACTTGAGCACTTGCGCCTGTGAAAATCAGGGTGATACAAACAAGCCAGAGGCAGGAAATTTCTTGAGACATGGTTGGAGTTGGTTCTGAG